>CAIXFP010000070.1 GCA_903918705.1 uncultured Pseudomonadota bacterium | reverse complement strand
TCGATGGCCGAGACCCCGGCGATGGTCGGGGTCGAGACGATGAAGATCTTGCGCCGCGCAAAGGTCCGGGTGCGCGCCTCGGCCAGGCTGATGGCGTCGCCCTCGCCGTCGACGTCCAGGGGATACCCATCCACCTCGTCGAGGAACAGGTAGCGCACCGGCATCGAACGCAATCCCACCGCGCTGTTGGCCCCGGTCATCACCAGCACGCCGCCCCGGAACTCCTTGGCCAGGATGGTGTTGCCCGAGTCGCGGCTGCGGGCCGGCGAGATCAGTTCCTTCAGCGTGGGCGACTCCTCGATCAGCGGGTCGATTCGCTGCTTGGAGTTGTGCTTGGCCATCTCCACCGTCGGCGACACCGCCATCATCGGACCGGGTGCATGGTGGATCACATAGCCGATCCAGTTGTTGCCACATTCCGTTTTACCCAGTTGTCCGCCGGCCATGAACACGATGCGCTCGATGGGCGAGGTCGGCGACAGGCAATCCATGATCTCCTTGAGATACGGCGTGCGGCTGGTGCGCCAGCGCCCTGGCTCCGAGGAGGACTTGCCGGACAGCACCCGGTGCCGGTCGGCCCATTCCGACAGGGTCAGCATCGGATCCGGGGTAAGCCCCTCGCGCCAGGCGCGTTCGATCTCCAGTGCGCCTTCGTAATCCATCAATCCACCTTGGGGCGCAGTTCGCCCAGTTCCATCAGGTGCGTGCGCACCGCCTCATCCAGGGCGATGTGCAAAGCATGGGGTTCCATGCCGAGGGTGGCCGCCATCTGCGCCGACACCCGTGCCGGCCAGTTGAGCCAGGCGTCGCGTTCATTGCGAGCCAACTGAAAAACGTGGGCGATGGCCTGGGAGCGATCTACCAGGTCGCCCTTCAACCGTGCCAGGCGCACCTTGTTGGTTTGTGCCTTGACCACTTCGTTGACCGTGCGCGCCTGCAGCAGCGAGGTGCCGCCAGTGCCCAAAGTGGGGGCCGGCGGCTCGGCCGGCGCCGGCGATTCCTTGAAGGTGACCGACTCGGCCCGGCGCTGAGTGCCAGGTGCCGGGGCTTCGGTGTTCTTGTCCCACTCCCGGTCGACCTTGCCCGGATCCAGGGTGCCGTCCGCTTCGGGCGTGATGCGGCCGGCGCGGATCGCCTTGTGCACGGCGGTGTCGGATACCCCCCGATGGCGGGCGTAGGCGCGAATCGAGAGACCCATGGAATCCAGAGAGAAATTGATGGTGTTGTTCGGAAATCAGCTTGGCTTGTCTCCGGCACAGCGCGTTCATGACCACACCATCAACCACGTCCACGGAGACGACCATGACCACGCAAACCCCCGAAAAACGCCAGGAACTCGTCGACGAACTGCGCGAGATCCAGGCCCAGATGCTGGAGTGCCTGGACCAGGCCAAACGCCTGATCGCGCAGAGCGGCCAGGACATGACCCTGCAGCGGGCCGAGGCCTACTGGCTCGCCCACGCCCGGATTGCCCTGACCAACGACCACGGCTACCTGGGCGGCTCCATGTGCTCGATGGAGGACACCATCGAAGAGATCGCCGGAGCCACGGAAGACGAGGACGACGAGGACTGACCGGGTCCGGGAAGCCGGGCGAAATGCTTGGCTTCCCGCTCGAACAGCGCGTTCATCACCACACCATCACCCACATCAAGGAGCCAGACATGGACCAGCCCAGCCCCCAGGAACTCGCCGAACGGCTCTCCGATTACCTCACCGGCTACGGCCAGGGCCACCCCGAGAAACTTCAGCAACTGATGGCGTTCGACGAGTGGCAGCGCCTTGCCCGCAGCGAACTCGAGCGCCGTCGCATGGCCCTGGTCGGCATGCTCGACAGCGAGTTGCTCGAGGCCATCGCCAGCGGCGACATCTACGTCGACCGCATCGCCCGCGACGTCCTCAAGCGTTCGGCGGGCCGGGAATCCTGAAGGCGAAGCCAAGCGGAAAACGCTTGGCTTCCCGCTGCCACAGCGCGTTCATCCCATCACCATCCACTCCGTCACCAGGACACGACCATGACCCAGATCGACACCATCTTCACCCTGATCGCCCAGAAACACCTGCGCATCGACACCCTGGAAACCCGCAAATCGGATTCCCTCGACTTCCACGACGTGGCGGTCTGGAGCATCCGGGACGCCCTGGAAGCCGCGTTCAAGGCCGGCGTCGAGGTCGGCATGAACGTGTCGCGCCCCTCCGAGCGGGAAATCGCCAGCGGCGATTAATTACGGATCGAAGCCAGGCTAAACGCTTGGCTTCACCCCGGAACAGCGCGTTCATGACCACACCATCCACCACCCCGAAGGAGCAGCAAATGACCACCAGCATCAAACTCACCGACACCCAGACCACCGTCCTGACCCAGGCCGCCTACCGCCCCGACGGCAACATCGAGCCCCTGCCGCCCACCCTGAGGGGCGGCGCGCGGGCCAAGGTGATCGACGGCCTGACCTCGCGCGGCCTGATCGTCGAGCAGGACGGCAAGCATCTCCTTACCGACGACGGCTACGCCACCGTGGGCCGCACTCGCCCGGCACCGGGCCCGGAAGCGCACGATGCCGACGACGCCAGGGCGGCGCACTGCGGCGCCAGCCAGGTGCTACTGGACGAGATCGGCGGCGAAGACCCGACCGACGCGGAAATCGAGGCCAGCAACGTCGTCGATCCCGAGATCGAGGCCGCCGTGACGGCAATCGAGGCCAAGGCTCGCGCCGAGGCCAAACCCCGCACCCGCGACAACAGCAAGCAGGCCCAGGTGGTCGCGATGCTCAAGCGACCCGAGGGGGCGACGATTCGCCAGGTCATGGCCGCCACGGGTTGGCAGGCCCACACGGTACGCGGCACCTTTGCCGGCGCCTTCAAGAAGAAACTGGGCCTGAACCTGATCTCGGAAAAGGTCCAGGGCGGCGACCGGGTCTATCGCGTAGGTTGAACGGGAGCCACGACCATGCTGAACCTCCTCACCATCCTGGAAAGCCTCAAGGCGCAGCCGCGCCTGCTCAACGACGAGGAAAACCTCTACCTCGACCAACTCGGCGACGAGGTGCGCCGGGCGGAAAGTGATGCCGCCCGCTGGCGCATCCTCGAACGCGAGGGATTGAGCCGTTTCGAAGGCTTCAATTTCAGCGAGGACGTCATCGCCAAACTCACTGCCGTGCGCCGCGCGGCGATGAACTGAATAGCTTGGCTTTACAGGCCCGCAGCGCGTTCATTGGGGCGTCGATTGACGCCCCCACCTCACCAGGAGAACGAGCATGCAACCCGAAACCATCCGCGTCCGATTCACCCGCAAGCCCTACAGCCTCAGCGAGGTCTTGCACAACACCGACCCCGATCCGACGACCAGCAAAGTCCAGGTCGAGAAGCACGTCGAACTGAGCATCCCCGAGTACGACGAGTTCGCCGAGAACCTTCTGGCCGACCGTCCCTGGCTCAAGGGCCTGGGCGGCTGGCAGAGCCGCG
>CAIXFP010000069.1 GCA_903918705.1 uncultured Pseudomonadota bacterium | reverse complement strand
GCGTGGATCCAGCGCCAGACCGGGCTGAAGCGGCGGAAGAACACGGTATCGGGATGTTCCACATCTTCGACGTGGCCGCAGCCTGCCAGGCGATCCTTGAGTTCGCGATAGAACCAGAAGATCACGTGGGTCCAGAAGAACAGCATCACGCCGTAGATCAGGACTTCCATGAAGTGGGCCACGATCCACATGCCGGGGTATTTGTCGAAATTGTTGGGATCACCGTGGGGATGAAAGCTGAGGAAGCCTTCCCCTGCGTTCTTGTGGCAGACGTTGCAGGTCTTCAGGCGGTTGCCCATGGCCACCCGGGAGGTCGGGTCGTTGACCTTCTTGATGGTGTGGCCGCCGTGGCAGTCGAAGCACTTGGCGGTGTTGGTGTAGCCCAGTTTGTTGACCTGGCCGTGGTAGGAGGCGAAATAGGTTTTCTGTTCGGTCTTGTGGCAATTACCGCAATTCTTGGTAATCACCAGCTTCATCGGATCGCCCTGGGCCGACGTGATGTTGTGGGTGGAGTGGCAGTCGGAGCAGACGGCAACCTTGGGGTCTTTCTTCTCCGCCCAGGCCTTGCCGTGCACGGATGTCAGGTACTCGGCCTTCTCCTTTTCGTGGCAACGGCCGCAGACCTCGGGGTCCTTCAGGCGATGCTCGGCACGCTGCATGCTGCCGAGGGTGCCGATGTTGTGGGCGTCGTGGCAGTCGTAGCAGGCGGCATTGCTTTTCGACATGTCGTTCTTGTTGGGCTGCGCGTGGATCGAATGCATGTAGCTGTCGATCTGCTGGATCACCACGCCCAGGCGCTTGTATTCAGGGTTCGGGTTGTCCTTCTGTTCCGCCCATTTCTTCTGGTGGCATTCGATACAGCCGATATGCCTGGGCAGCGGTTCGGCATGGGGGAGTTCGGTGACGTTGTTGTGGCAGCCGGCGCACGGCTGCTTGGCATGGACGCTCTGCCCGAAGATCTCCTTGTCGACAAAGATGTTGATTTCGCTGCCGTCGGGGCGCTTGGCGATTTTTTCATCCTCATCGCCATGGCATCTCATGCAGCGCTTGTTGGAAATGATCTTGGGCGCCGCCGGTGCTTCGCCGGCCTGGGCGGTGGGGGTGTCTCCCGCCGGGACGGCCTGACTGTCTTCAGCCTGGGAGACGGGAGCGGCCAACAGGCAGCATACGGTCGCCAGCATCCCGGCCAGCGATTTCAAGGCAGTGAGTGCCATTTGTCTTCTCCATCCTTCATCTTTGTGTACGCCGACAGCGACATGTAATTCACTGGTGTCTCGGCGTCATGGCCTTCGGCAACGAAAACGCAACCACTGAAGGTTGCGCTTCGTTCCAGGCATTCCGTGGCCGACCGGAATGCCGCCTGGTGGGGTGGCCGCGTTGCCCGGTGTCTCCCGGGCTATCCGCGGCGTCTCCGTCGACCGCCGCTTACAGGGACAAGATCCACTTCACCATGGCTTGGGCGTCCTTCACCGGCATGTCGTCGGCGGCATCCATATGGGTCTTGTGGCCCAGTTTCTTGGCCCAGACATCCTTGCTGCCGTTCTTGATGTGATCCACCAGCTTCTTGTCGACACCCGCCTTGCCTTTATATTCCTTGGCGATTTCCGTGTAGCTGGGGCCTTCCTTCTTCTTGCGTTCGGCGCCCGGCTTCACGTTCAGCTTGTGGCAGTCCGTACACTCATATTTGTCGGAAAGTTCCATGCTGGCGATTGCGGGAGCGGAGATAAAACCAGCCAGAGCCAAGATCATGATGTAACGCATTTTTTGCCTCACCCAAAAAAAGTTGATCAGTCCAGTGTCCATACCCGCCTCGGTAAAGATCGAGTAAAGACGGCGGCAGGGTAATGGAAAGACCATGCCCATTCAATAGATTTATTAATGTATAGATAATAATTATATTCAAAAATAATGATTTTCTGATTCACGGGCGGCTGTGGCGCGTTTTGTCGCGCGTCGACGCGCTCACGCGGCGCAGCGTCGCTGCTGCTCCATGATGCTCAGCACATCGGCCCGACTCCAAAGGGGCTCGCAAGGCGCGGCTGCAAAATACGTCCCGCCTAGGTGGCGGGTGATTCGGCTGGTGCGGGGGGGAATGATGGTCCGGGCGCCGTCGGCCGGTCGAAGTAATAGCCCTGGGCGTGGGAGAAGCCCAGGCCGATGACCTTGTCGAGCAGTTCCCGGCTTTCCACGCCTTCGGCCACCATCTGATAACCGGCGGTCACCACCAGGGTGGAAATCTCTTCCATCATGAGTTGCTGGCGGCGGTCGCCGTTGTCCAGCATCCGCACCATGCTGATATCGAACTTCACCAGGTCCACCGGCATGGTGGCCAGGTAGCGCAGGGAGGAATAGCCGCTGCCGAAATCGTCCAGGGCCACCAGACAACCAGCGTCGCGCAGGCGGCGGATGTTGCCGGAGGCCACCTCCATTTGGGTGATGAGAGCGGTTTCGGTGATTTCGGCGACGATCTTGCGGCCGGGATGGGCCTGGATCAGCGCGGTCAGGGCGTCGATGAACCGGGTGTTGACGATGCTGGGGGCGGAAAGGTTGACCGAGATGCCCTGCCCTTCCTTCAGGCGGCCCTGGTCCAGGTCGCGGCCAAGGGCGCGCAGCACGGCCAGGTCGAATTCCACGTCCAGGTTGCGCGCCTGGACGATGGGGAAGATGGCTTCCGGCCCGATCAGTTCACCCTCGAAGCGGATACGGGTGAGGGCTTCGACATATTCCTTCTGCGCCATGGGCAAACTCATCACCGACTGGTAGTGCAGTTCGATCAGGTCGGGGTTCTCGATGGCCTGGAACACCGCGCTGATTTCCCGGTTGCCCAGCAACGCCGCCATGCCGCCCATGTCCTCGCGGTAGAACACCAGCTTGCGGCTGCCCGGGCGCTTGGCGGTGTACATGGCCAGGTCGGCGC
>CAIXFP010000068.1 GCA_903918705.1 uncultured Pseudomonadota bacterium | reverse complement strand
TGCTGATGGACGTGCAGATGCCGGTGATGGACGGCCACGAGGCAACCCGGCGCCTGCGCGAACTCGCCCCCGGCCTGCCGGTGATCGGCCTGACCGCCCACGCCCTGGAGACGGAGCGGGAAAAATCCCTGGCAGCCGGCATGGTCGACCAGGTCACCAAACCCATCCGGAGAGATGAACTGGTCGCGGCCATATTGCGCCATCCGGGTCGGCGCGCTGCTCCGGAGACGGCGGCCGCCAGCGTGCCTGAGCCGCTGCCGGCCAGTAGCGGGCTGGTGGATTGGGCGGAATTGAACAAACGCTTCAAGAACCGTACCGCCTTCATCGAAGATTTGTTGCAAACGGTCCTGGACAGCCACCGGGATACCCCGGAAAAGCTGAGGGAGGCCGCGCGCGGGAAGAATGTCGCCGCAGTGGCGTTCCTGGCCCACGGTCTCAAGGGACTGACCGGCAATCTGGCCGCTTCTTCCGTCTACGCGCTGGCGCAAGACGCGGATACCGCGGCGCGGGAAGCGGAACGCGAGCCGACACCGGAAATCACCCGTCTGGCCTGTGACCGGGCCGAGGAACTCGCGTCGCGGATGCAGGCACTGTTGCGCGAATTGGCGCAACGCCTCGGGCGGGATCTGGACAGTACCTGAGTGCGTGGGCCGGCGCCGAGGGGAGCGCGATCAGGCCGGCAGCCAGCGCCTGGGATCGATATTCCAGGCGGCATAGTCCTCGTGGCCGGTGATGCGGTCCCGGCAGCCCTCCCAGGACAGGTCGAGGATTTCCGGTTGCAGGTAACGGCGGAATTCCGCGTGGTAGATCACGTTCACCCGCGGCTTCATCATGTTCTCGGCGTTCTGCTCCAGAACCACGCCCAGGCGGCCGCTTTCCATGCGCACCAGGGAGCCGGTTGGATAGATGCCCAGACATTTCACGTAGGTCTTCACCAGATCCGGGTCGAAGTGGTGGCTGCTCCATTCCAGCAGCCGGCCCAGGGCGGCGGTGGGCGGCATGCCCTTGTGGTAGACCCGGTCCGAGGTGATGGCGTCGTAGACGTCGACGATGGCACCCATGCGCCCGTACAGGGAAATCTGCTCGCCCTTGAGCTGGTTCGGGTAGCCGCTGCCGTCGTAGCGCTCGTGGTGCTGGGCGGCCACATCCAGGGCGATGCGGCTGATGCCCGGCATGTTCTGCAAAACCAGAATGCTTTGCACGACGTGGGATTTCATCTTGGTGAATTCGGCGTCGGTGAGCTTGGCCGGCTTGTTCAGGATTTCATCCGGCACCTTCGCCTTGCCCACGTCATGGAGCAGACCGCCGATGCCCAGTTCCTTGATGATCTGCCGGTCCAGCTTGAGGCCGCGGCCGAAGGAAACCAGGAGCGCGCAGACAGAAACCGAATGCTGGAAGGTGTAGTTGTCGTGGTCCTTCAGGCGCGCCAGAGGAAGCAATGCGTCCTGGTTGCGGAAGATGGAATCCACCATGTTCTCCACCAGGGGCTCCACCTGTTCCAGTTCGATCTGCTTGCCCAGGCGAACGTCCTGGATCATGCCACGCACGATATGGTTGGCTTCGCTGTGCAGGCGGCGGGCGCGCTCGACTTCGACGCGCAATGGTTGCGGATGGATCTCCGCGGGGCCTTCGCAGGCGATGGTCACCAGGAGTTCCCCGGTTTCCTGCTGAACCTCCTCCTCGGTGATGGCGTCGGCCACGTCCGCGCCGTGAAGAGTGTCGATATAGACCTCGCGGATGCCCAGGTCCTTGATCTCCCGCACCCGCTTCTCGTCACGCACGGCGAAACTGCTGGAGACGAAGGGATGGTCCAGCCAGGAGCAGTTGACGTCGTGGATGTACATGCCCGGCCGCAAATCGGCGACCGGTATTTTCTTGATGCTGGCGGGATGGCTCATGGTGGTGAAATGAGGGGCTACCCGCCGGTTATCGGCCGTGCCGGCGCGGACTTGAATCCGCGCCGGTCATCACTTCTGGAAGTGGGAAGTGGCCTTGTCGAAGGCTTCGCGCATGGA
>CAIXFP010000067.1 GCA_903918705.1 uncultured Pseudomonadota bacterium | reverse complement strand
GTTCCGCGCCAACACCGTCTATGAAGGCGAATACCTGCTCGGCACCTCCATCGCCCGGCCGCTGATCGCCAAGCGCCTGATCGAGATCGTCAACATGACCGGGGCGGATGCCATCTGCCACGGCGCCACCGGCAAGGGCAACGACCAGGTGCGCTTCGAGCTGGGCGCCTATGCCCTGAAGCCGGACATCAAGATCATCGCCCCCTGGCGCGAGTGGGACCTGCTCTCCCGCGAGAAGTTGATCGCCTACGCCGAGCTGCACGGCATCCCCATCGACATGAAGCACAAGGCCGGCGGCAGTCCCTATTCCATGGATGCCAACCTGCTGCACATTAGCTATGAGGGCCGCCACCTGGAAGACCCCAACGCCGAGGCCGAGGAAGACATGTGGCGCTGGAGCGTGTCGCCGGAAAAGGCGCCGGACGCCCCGGAATACATCACCCTGGACTACGTGAAGGGTGATGTGACCGCCATCAACGGCGTCGCCATGCAGGCCCATGAAGTGCTGGCCGAACTCAACCGCCTGGGCGGCAAGCACGGCATCGGCCGTCTCGACCTGGTGGAAAACCGCTATGTCGGCATGAAGTCGCGCGGCTGCTACGAAACCCCCGGCGGCACCATCCTGCTGAAGGCCCACCGCGCCATCGAATCCATCACGCTGGACCGGGAAGTCGCCCACATGAAGGACGACCTGATGCCCCGCTATGCCAGCCTGATCTACAACGGCTACTGGTGGGCGCCGGAACGGGTCGCCCTGCAAACCCTGATCGACCACACCCAGGCCAACGTCAACGGCTTCGTGCGCTTGAAGCTGTACAAGGGCAACGTCATCGTGGTGGGCCGCGATTCCAGGAGCGATTCCCTGTTCGACTCCACCATCGCCACCTTCGAGGACGACGCCGGCGCCTACGACCAGAAGGACGCGGGCGGTTTCATCAAGCTCAATGCCCTGCGCATGCGCATCGCCGCAAAGCTGGCCGCAAAGCGTAAATAAAGCCGGAGGACGTAGGATGGGTTGAGCGTAGCGAAACCCATCACTCCCACCGCACCACACCATGATGGGTTTCGCTCACGCTCAACCCATCCTACCCAAAGGAACCCCCATGTCCCAATTCGACAACGTCGCCGTCGTCAAGAAAGCCAACGTCTACTTCGACGGCAAATGCGTCTCCCACACCGTGCAGTTCGCCGACGGCACCAGGAAGTCCGTGGGCGTGATCCTGCCCGCCCGCCTGACCTTCAATACCGGCGTGCCGGAAATCATGGAAGGCGTGGATGGCAACTGCCGCGTGTTGCTGAAAGGCGAGAGCGAGTGGAAGACCTACGGCGCCGGCGTATCCTTCTCGGTGCCGGGCCATTCCAGCTTCGAGATCGAAGTGGCGCCCGGCGAGGCTTACCACTACGTCTGCCACTTCGGTTGAGGGTCGCTCTGTAGCGCCGGCGGTCGTTGCTCCGTTCACCGCCTTGAGGAAGTCCTGAAGTTCGCGGGATTCCAGCGTCGACCGCGCGCTGCTCGCGGTCGAGGGGGCGCGTACACAATGGGCCGGACTTCCTCGTGAGCACGGCATGCGAGCCGCGGCTAAAGCGCGTCGCCGCGCCGCAGCAATTCCGCGAAAGCCTCCGCCGCCAGGGGCCGGCTGAGCAGATAGCCCTGGGCGTAGTCGCAGCCGTGCATCTGCAGGAAGGCAAGTTGTTCCTCGCTTTCCACGCCTTCCGCCAGCACGTCCATGTGCAGGTTGCGCGCCATGGCGACGATGGTGGCGGCGATTTCCATGGCGCCGGTGTCGTGCGGGATGTCATGCATGAAACTCTGGTCGATTTTCAGGACATTGATCGGAAAGCGGCGCAAATAGGCCAGCGAGGAATAGCCGGTGCCGAAGTCGTCGATGGCCAGTTTCAGCCCCAGGGATTTCAGCGCGATCAGGATGTCACGTGCATTCTCGCCGCGGCCCATGATGGCGCCCTCGGTGATTTCCAGTTCCAGCAGGTGCGGTGGCATGGCGCAGGCGTCGAGGATGGCGCGCACCTGCCGCACCAGATCTCTTTGCTGGAATTGGCGTGGCGACAGGTTCACCGCCAGGGTGAAGGGCGGCAGCCCTTGCGCTTGCCAAGTCTGGAACTGCTCGCAGGCGCTATGCAGCACCCATTCACCCAGGGGCAAGATCAGCCCCGTTTCCTCCGCCAGATGAATGAAGCGCAGCGGCGAGATCAGGCCGGAATGGGGATGGTCCCAGCGCACCAGAGCCTCGGCGCCGATGATGCGGCGGCTGGCCACATCCACCTGGGGCTGGAAGTGGAGGACAAGTTCCTGGCGCTCGATGGCGCGGCGCAATTCCGCCTCCAGGGTCAGACGCTCCCGCGCGGAGCGGGTGAGTTCGGCACTGTAGTAGCGGAAAGTGTTGCGGCCATCATCCTTGGAGCGATACATGGCGGTATCGGCGTTGCGTAGCAGGGTGGTGGCGTTTTCGCCATCGGCCGGATAGGTGCTGATGCCGATGCTGCCGCCGACCACCAGCGAATGGCCTTCCAGTTCGTGGGTCTGGGTCAGGGCCTGAAGGATCTTCCTGGCCACGTCGGTGGCGAAAGCCGTGTCGGCGAGTTGCTCCAGCAACACCACGAACTCGTCGCCGCCCAGGCGGGCCACGGTGTCCTCCTCGCGCACGCAGGTGCTCAGCAGGGCGGCGACCTGTTGCAGCAACAAGTCGCCGATGGGGTGGCCGCAGGGCCACGTCATCTAACCGCGCAATGGCCTGATTGGTTACAGCAGCACAGTGGGGACTGGACAAAGGCGCGGTCTGCTGCTACGTTTGCGGCATGGATGAATGCAGCTTCATGGTCGAGCAGGCCACGCCGATCGCCT
>CAIXFP010000066.1 GCA_903918705.1 uncultured Pseudomonadota bacterium | reverse complement strand
GCCGTAGGTGAAGCGGGATTTCATCTGCGTGCCGTCCGGCGTGGCCAGGGCGAACAGGATGCGGGTCAGCCCCAGGCCGGTGTGCAGGCCCTTGAGGATGATGGCGGACATCTGGTTGAGGTTGAGGGAACTGTCCAGGTGGCTGGCGATGTTGTCCAGCACCTCCCGCAGCACCTGCTTGTCCGGCATGGGGCAGACTTCGTGGCTTTCCTCGGCCCGTGGCGCTGGCGACACCGGAGTCACCGCCGCCTCAAGCCGGTCGGCTCGGGCGGGCCGCGCCGCGGCGTAATGGGGTTCCGGTTCGGACGGCGGCGCTTTGCGGACGGGTGCCGCGGCTTCCTCTTCCTCGATTTCTTCCGGCCAGGGGCCGGGCAGCATGGGCACCCAGACGCCGGCGCCGGGCCAGGCGATCCATTCGGCGGCGCGTTCGGCGCGCATGGCATTGGCATGGACCGTGGCGACCACGCTTTCCAGCGGCAGGTTGTCGACGCCGGCCAGGGCCAGATAATCGCCCAGCAAGGTTTCGTCCCACCAGCCGCGCTGGGCGTGCTCGGCGATGTCGAGACTGGCTCCGAGGAGGGTCTGGCGCGACTTTTCGGCCAGAGCCGGATCCAGCAAATCGCGGCTGAGTTCGGCCACATGCCAGCGTTCCAGCAGCGGCAGGCGCAGTTGTTCCAGGGTGACGCCCAGAGCCTGGTGTTCCGCTTCCGCTTCCGGCAGGCGTCCACGCAGCCGGGCCAATTCCTGGGCTTGCCTGGGCGCGCGCAGGAGCAGGAGGAATTCCGGCGCGGCATGGAGCACGGCGGCCAACTGCACCTCCTCCGCGCGCACGTCGCTGTGCAGCGCGGCGAAATCCCGCGCCTGCCAGGCGGCGTGGTGGACGCGGCGGGTCAGGCGATGCAGCGCGGCCATGCGCTTGGGGTCATGGCCGAACTGGCTTTCTTCCAATGCCGGCAGATCGGCGGCCGCTTCGAAATAGCGGCTGATGCCCAGCATCAGGAGGGCGCCTTCCAGGGTGACGACTTCCCCGCCTCCGCGCCCGCCGCGCCGGTTGGCGGCATGGATCAGGTCGAGAGCGGCAAGGGGGTCCGCCATGACGGTCTGTGCGATTTCCCGCGCGGTGATGGAATCGGTCCGGTGCCGCTCCTCCCAGAGGGCCTGGCGGGTATGGGAAAAAACCGGCAGGGGGCCGGGAGCCAAACGTTCCAGCCAGTCGTCCAGGGTCATCGCATCCGCCAGATCAGGAGTCGTGCATGGGACAGGTCGTTGAGTTCGACCTCCTCGTCCGGCGCGACGCCGGGTACAGCGAAGGTGTTGCTGATGAACAGGCTGCCGGGGCGCATTTCGCCGCGAGCTTTTTCCCACAGGCGCGCCATGGGCGCCGGGGAAAGGTAGGCATAGACCACGTCGCATGCCGACAGGTCCGCATCCCACAGGCTGCCCAGGTGGACCCGGGCGCGGCGCCCCAGGCGCAGGCGCGAAATCAGCCAGTTGAGGGGAGCCGCTTCCACGCCTTCCAATGAGGCATCCGGACGCAGGCGTTGCAGTCGGGCCAGGGGGCCGCCGAGGCCGCAGCCCAGATCGAGCAGGTGGGCATGCGCGGGCAGGCGCGCGGCGAGTTCCTCGGCGGCGCGCGGGCTGGAAAGGTAAAGGGGAACGCGGGTGCGGATCACCCCCGAGGAGGTGAGGGCAAGGAGAAGAAATCCGGCCAGATACCAGGCGGGGTCGATGCTGCTTTGCAGGGCAAGCCCGAGCAGGGGCGGGAAGGCCAGGTTGATGGCCTGCCACCAGGATGGCAGTCGCAGCCGGCGGCTCAGGAGGGCGGCGACGATGCCGGCGAGGACGATCCAGAACGGCAATGGCGCCAGGTGATGCAGGGCGATCGCCAGCCCCCCCACCGCTACCACCGCCACCGCCTGGGCGACGAGGGCGAGCAGCGCGGACGGCAGGCGCTGCGGGCCCGGCATGGTCAGCGCCTCAGTGTTTGACATTCAGTTGCTCCGCCACCTCCTTGGCGGTCTGCGCCTCGATCTGGCGCGACTCCTTGGTGATGGCTTCCTCCGCTTTTTTGTTCATGACGATGATGGATATGCGCCGGTTGACCGGGGCATTGGGATCTTTCTGGTCGAAGGGAATGGCGGAGCCGAGGCCCACGACGCGCAATACCTTGCCGTCTTCCAGTCCTCCCGCCACCAGTTCCCGGCGCGAGGCGTTGGCGCGGTCGGCGGAAAGTTCCCAGTTGCTGTAGCCGCGCTCGCCGCCGGAATAGGGCACCGCGTCGGTGTGCCCGGACAGGCTGATGCGGTTGGGCACGGCGTTCAGGGTCTTGCCGATTTCCCGCAGGATGTCGCGGGTATAGGGCTTCATGACCGCGCCGCCGGAATCGAACATGGGCCGGTTCTGGTCGTCGATGATCTGGATGCGCAACCCTTCGCTGGTGATGTCCACCTTGAGCTGCTTCTTGAACTGCGCCATCTTGGCATTGCTGGCGATGGCCTTTTCCAGGACGGCCTTGAGGTTCTCCAAACGGGTCGCTTCCTGGGCCGCCGTCTCCTGTTCCTTGCGCGCGGCTTCCAGGTTGATGGTTTTCCTGCCTTCCACCTCCCCCTGCTTGACCTGGCCGGCGCGGCGAGTCAGATCCTGGCCGCCTCCCTTGATCACGCTGGAAGCGTCGCCGGAGCCGCTGCCACCCGCCAGGGCGACTTTCAGCGGGGTTTTGAAGTATTGGGCGATGCCTTCCATCTGCGCCTTGGTGGTGGAACCCAGCAGCCACATGAGCAGGAAGAAGGCCATCATCGCGATCACGAAGTCGGCGTAGGCGATCTTCCAGGCACCACCACTGTGGCCGCCGCCGCTGACCTTCTTGATCCGCTTGATGACGATGGGGCGTTGGGTGTCGTCAGCCATGCCGTTCTCCGCTCTCGACTCTCGACTCTCGGCTCAACATTTACTTGCCCTTGCGCGCCTTGATGTCTTCTTCCATCTCGCGGAAGCTCGGGCGCTCGGTGGAGAACAGCACCTTGCGGCCGAATTCGACACAGGTTTGCGGGGCGAAACCGTTGAGGGAGGCGAGCAAAACCACCTTGACCACCTGGTAGACCTTGCTGCCTTCGCTGACCTTGGCTTCAATGACCGACACCAGGGGCGCGAAGAAACCGTAGGAAATCAAAATACCCAGGAAGGTGCCCACCAGGGCGTGGCCGATCAGTACGCCCAGTTCCGAGGGCGGCAGTTGCAGGGATTCCATGGTGTGCACCACACCCATCACCGCGGCGACGATACCGAAGGCGGGGGTGGCGTCGGCCAGTTTGGCGACGGCGTGGGCGGGATGGGATTCCTCGTGGTGATGGGTCTCGATCTCGTTGTCCATCAAGGTTTCGATTTCCATGGCGTTGAGGTTGCCGCCCACCATCATGCGCAGGTAGTCGGTGATGAACTCCACCAGGTGGTGGTCAGCCATGATGGTCGGGTACTTGCCGAAGATGGTGCTCTTCTCCGGCTCCTCCACGTCGCCTTCCAGGGACATCAGGCCTTCCTTGCGCACCTTGGCGAGCAGTTCGAACAACAGGCCCAGCAATTCCATGTAGTAGGCCTTGGAAAAGGCCGAACCCTTGAAGCAGCCGCCCAGGGCGGCCCCCGTGTGCTTGAGGGCGTGCAGGGAGTTGGCGGCGACGAAGGCGCCCACGGCGCCTCCGGCGATCATCAGCACTTCCAGTGGTTGCCACAAGGCGCCCAGATGGCCGCCGGCGATGGCATAGCCACCGAAAATACTGCCCAATGTCACGACGTAACCGATGATGACGAACACGGTCAGGTTCTCCTATTAGATCAATTCTCGTTGCAGAATTCGTTGTATCGGGCCGAACGACTTGCGATGCACGGGGCAGGGGCCATGTAACTCCAGGGCGGCGAGATGATCCGCGGTGGGGTAGCCGGCGTGGCGTTCGAAACCGTATTCAGGGTATATATCGGCCAGGGCGCGCAAAACTTTATCCCTTTCTGTCTTGGCCAGAATCGAGGCGGCGGAGATGCAGGGTTCCAGGGCATCGCCCTTGACGATGGCGCGGGCGGGGATGGGCAAAACCGGGCAGCGGTTGCCGTCGATCAACGCAGCGCCGGCGGCCGGGTCCAGGGCCAGCACCGCGCGGCGCATGGCCAGCAGGGTGGCCTGAAGGATGTTGAGACGGTCGATTTCTTCCTCGCTGGCCCAGGCCACGGCCCAGGCCAGGGCATGCGCCTTGATCAGCGGCGCCAGTTCTTCACGCTTCGCCGCGCTGAGTTTCTTGGAATCCTTCAGTCCGGCGATGGGACGGGCGGGGTCGAGGATCACGGCGGCGGCGCACACCGGGCCGGCCAGGGGGCCGCGCCCGGCCTCATCGACGCCACAGGTAAGAATCATGCCGGATGTTCCGAGCCAAGGTCGGCGTGTAGCGCCGGCGCCGCGCCGGCTTCGTGGGCCTGATCGGTAGGTGGTCGCCGGCGAGGCGCCGGCGCTACAACGGCTTCGAACGGGCACTCCGGGCTCATGCCAGGAACGGCCGCAGGGCCTCGGCAATGAGTCGGGGCGTATCGCGTTTCAGGCGGGCGCGCTGGATGCGGAATTCCTCGATCTGGGCGGCGCGCGCCGCCGTGTCGGAAAGCAGTTCCTCCATGGCGCGGGCCAATGCCTCCGGCGTGGCGTGGTCCTGCAGGATTTCCGGCACCACGGTGCGGTCGGCCAGGATGTTGGGCAGGCCGATCCAGGGCAGCAGGGCCTGGC
>CAIXFP010000065.1 GCA_903918705.1 uncultured Pseudomonadota bacterium | reverse complement strand
CTGGCCATTTCCGTAGCCACATCAAGTCCAACCAACAAATCCGGCATCCACACCCCGCCCCAAAATCAATGCGCTATCCCATGCCCTGAACCAGGCGCGACCTGCGCGGGAATAGATGACGTCGTCCTGGTGGTGACTCCGTTCGGCGGAGCCATCTGAACACCTATCGGCAAATTTCCGGTATTGCTGACATCCACTATCGCCGACGCTCCGGCGTGAGCGGTCGCCAGCAGATTGCTCGCATCGGTTTGTGACGCTGCCACCACTGCCGTGGGCGGATCCGAGGCGTTGCTGGAAGGTGCATTATTTCCAGAGCCGCCGCCACCACCTCCGCCGCCACCACCGCCACAGCCGGCCAAGGCCAACACGATGGCAAGCACTCCTGCGTTGCGCGTCAAATTCAAGTTTTTCATGGTTTTTACCTCACTGGAATGACCCGATGTCCGGGTGGTTTCAATGTATATCACGATATATCTATCCGCAATACGTGTATGGTTATGCTTAGGAACTTCAATTGAGCATTTGTGTTTGCGGTGCCTGGATTCCCGGCTGATCCAATGACCTGCCCCTTACATCGGTCGAGACTCGAAACGTTCCATCTCGGCGTCCGGGTGCCCCAGGGCGAGCCGGAAATGCGAGGAAGGCGAGCTGCTTACCCCAGCACCCGCTTCACCAGTTCCACCCAGTAGGCCACGCCCACGGGCAGGATGGCATCGTTGAAGTCGTAACGCGGGTTGTGCAGCATGCAGCCGCCTTCCGCCTCGCCGTTGCCGATCCAGATGTAGCAGCCGGGCTTTTCCCGCAGCATGTAGGAGAAATCCTCCGCGCCCATGGACGGGGGCAAGTCGCTGCGCACGTTGCCCTCACCCGCGACGGCACGTGCCACCTCGGCGCACAGCGAAACCTCGGCGGCGCTGTTGATGGTGGGGGGGTAGCCGCGCCGGTAATCCACCTGGGCCTGGACGCCGTGGGCAGCGGCGATGCCGGCGCTCAGGCGCTCGATGGCCGCTTCGATACGGTCCTGCACCTCGCCGCGGAAGGCGCGCACGGTGCCGCCGATGCGGGCTTCATTGGGAATCACGTTGTAGGCCTCGCCTCCGGCGAACAGTTTGGTGACCGAGATCACGGCGGGATCGAGGGGGTCGAGGCCGCGGCTGACCACGGTCTGCAGCGCCTGCACCAGTGCGGCGGCGGCGACCAGCGGGTCGCGCGACTGTTGCGGCATGGCGGCGTGCCCCCCGTGGCCGGAAAGGACGATGTCGAACTGGTCGGCGCAGGCCATCACCGGGCCGCTGTGCACGGCGAACTGCCCCACGGCCAGGCCCGGCCAGTTGTGCATGCCGAACACCGCCTCCACGGGAAAGCGTTCGAACAGCCCCTGTTCGATCATCACCCGGGCGCCGCCGTCGGTTTCCTCCGCGGGCTGGAAGATGAACACCACGCTGCCGTTGAAATCGTTGCTCGCCGCCAGAGCCTCGGCTGCGCCCAGCAACATGGCGGTATGGCCGTCGTGGCCGCAGGCGTGCATCCGGCCCTCG
>CAIXFP010000064.1 GCA_903918705.1 uncultured Pseudomonadota bacterium | reverse complement strand
TTGATGTTGATCGAATCCAGGCTGGACTGGAAAGCAGCACGGTAACGTTCGTCACTCACGTGCAGGGCCTGTTCAGCCTGCTTGCGGGACGAGATATCCACGAAGGACCAGATCGATTCCTCGCTGTCCGGGGTGAGCAGGCCGCCGCTGATGTCGTACCAGCCCAGGGAGCCATCCTTGCGCCGGTACTGGATTTCGGTGCGGAAGATGTCGCCCCGGCTGATGACCGGATACGCGGCCTTTAAGAACGCCGCATGGGCTTGGTCATCGGGGTAGGTCATCCGGGTCGGCTGTCCGATCAGATCCTCCACCGTATAGCCGAGCATCTCGGCAAACGCTGCATTGGCCCATACGAAATGGCGATTCCTGAGTTTAACGATGCCAACCACCCGGCTGGCCAGGATCGTCGCCTGCTCGTGCAGCAGGGACTTCATGTCTCGCTGAGTACGCATTTGCTCGGTGACATCGATGCAGATGCCGGTCATGCGTAGAGGATGGCCCTGATCGTCGTAGGTTGTGTCACCGTAGGCTGTGATCCAGCGCACTTCGCCCGTGGGCAGGCCGATGCGGTAGTTATTGATGGGTGGTACATGGTCGCGAATTGCCGCCCGTAAAGTCTCCTTAGCCGCCAAAAGGTCATCCGGGTGCATGACGCCGTGCCATGCCGCGAAACTGGCCTGCGTCAGGGTGTCTAGCCCGAACAGGTGGAACAAGTCCTCCGACCACGTCAGTTCGCCGCTCATCATGTCCCAGTCCCAGGCACCGGCTTTCGAGGCACGATGGGCCAGGGCCAGGCGCTCGTTGGACAAGCGTAGCGCCCGCTCGGAATCCGCGAGTTTGCTGATGTCGGTGAGGGTAATCTGCAACACGTGGGCGGCGTTGTCTGCGTCCGATAGACGGCAATCCAGGTGCATCTGGCACGGCGAACCATCGGCATGGATTATGGCGAGGT
Source organism: uncultured Pseudomonadota bacterium (assembly GCA_903918705.1). GTDB lineage: Bacteria > Pseudomonadota > Gammaproteobacteria > Burkholderiales > Thiobacillaceae > PFJX01. Next base: position 1,763 of record CAIXFP010000064.1, on the reverse strand, counting down.
CGATGTGGCCCAGACCGCCCTGGGCCTTCATCTGGAAGTAGTGGCGCTGCCAGCGCTCCTGATCCGCCTCGGCCACGAACCTGGAGAAGCGGCGGTTGGGTAGGTGGCTGCGATCGACGCCGAGCATCGCCGCGCCGGTGATGTTGATCTTGCCGATCACGCCGGCCTCGTTGAGGGACAGGTACCCCACTGGCGCGAGTTCATAGAGGTTCAGGTACAGGTCGCGTGATTCCGCCAGGGCGGCTTCAGATTGGCGCAGGGCCTCGTTCTGCATCTCCAGTTCGATCTGATGTACCTGGATTTCATGCAGGAGTTCCTCTGGAGGTACGCCGCCATAGGGGGGTGGGTTGGACGCCAACCGCTGTTCCGCCAATGCCCGCAATGGCGACGTGCGCCGTTCCAGTCCATCCCATAGATCATGCATTTCTGATCCTTGCTGAGGGAGAGTACATTGTAAGTCGTACTTGAAATGCCGCATGGAGGGCTTGTCCAGACGTGCCGCCGACACTTATCCAAGTTGTGGGCGATGGAAATGTAGTTAACGACATGGGTGGGTAAGAACTTGAGTGAGATTTTGAGCCGCCACAGACAGCATGGCTAAGTTCCGGTAGCCCCTCTGCATTGATGACCAGGGCCAGGTTGGCCTGGATGTCCGTACATTGCTGCGGTGTTGTCATCCGACCACAAACCCTGGAAGGCAGGAATGGCCGAGTTTGTGTCACCCAGCCAGCGACTCACTTGGCCGGAACTTGCTCTGATGCCCGAGGCCCGCTTGCCAAGCCCAGTCGCAGCCCTTGCGGTGTGGCCAACGCATGACGACGCACAGCGGCATCAACCAGGCGGAGTGTGCAGGAAGCGATACCCGCAGCACGCCTTACCCTCCGTGCTTCTCCGTCACGATGCGGTCGATCAGGTCCATGACCTCGCTGCTCGCTTCCTCGGTTTCCTGCTTGGCGGAGCACGCGTAGGATGGTTTGAGCGCAGCGTAACCCATCGATCCCTCCCCATCGATGCCATGATGGGTTTCGCTCCCGCTCAACCCATCCCTTCCAACCCGTAATGATGCTGCGGCCATGATCCAATACCGGCGCCATTTCCAATCTGGGTGGTGGTATTTTTGCCGTCAACCTTGCGGATCGGCGGCAACGATAGTTGAACGACCATGTCGATGAACTGCGCGCGGCGTTCCGCTACGCCCTGGAACGGCAGCCCTTCAGCCTGGCCGCCATTGTGGTGCTGGCGGAGCACCTGCCTGCGATCAGGACTCTGCCCCACGGGGGACGCGGATTACGCGACCCGTCGGCGCCTGATCAAGAGCCATTTCTCCGCGCCCTGCCGCCGGGAGAGCGCCGCCCGGCGAGCCGCCACGACCAGAATGAGCGCGGCATCTGGCAACGCCGCTACTGGGAACACACTTTGCGCGACGAGGCGGATTTCGAGCGGCATGCCGATTACCTGCATTTCAACCCGATGAAACACGGTCATGTGCAGGCAGTAGCCGACTGGCCCTTTTCATCGTTCCACCGCTTCGTGCGAGTGGCATGTATGCGCTGGACTGGGGCGTAGACTCGGTCAAGGGCGAGGTGGGCGGGTTCTGTGAGCCAGCGCCGGATGGGTTGAGTGTAGCGAAACCCATCGATCCACCCGCAAGACTGCGTATTCCAGACCAACCTGGACACTGATTCCACGGGAAGCTGGACAGTGATTCCACGGCAAGCTGGACACCGATTCCAGAGCAAGCTGGACAGTCAGCCGTAGCTGCG
>CAIXFP010000063.1 GCA_903918705.1 uncultured Pseudomonadota bacterium | reverse complement strand
GGCGCCAACGAGGCCGCCTTCGGCATCTAGTCCCGCTACGACACGCCGGACGAGGCGGAAGCCGACATCCGCGCCCGGGTCGAGAAGAAGGAAGTCATCATCGGCTTCGGCCACCCGGTCTATACGGTGTCCGACCCGCGCAACGTGGTGATCAAGTCGGTCGCCCGCCGCCTGGCCGATTACAACGGCAATCACAAGCTCTACAACGTGGCCGACCGTCTGGAAGCTGTGATGAAGGAAATCAAGAACATGTTCCCCAACCTGGATTGGTTCAGTTCGGTGTCCTACGCCATGATGGGCGTGCCCACCGCCATGTTCACGCCGTTGTTCATCATCTCCCGCACCACCGGCTGGGCCGCCCACGTCATCGAGCAGCGCATCGACGGCAAGATCATCCGACCCTCGGCCAACTACACCGGGCCGGAGGATCTGAAGTTCGTGCCCATCGCAGAGCGTCCTTGAACCTGTAGCGCCGGGGCTTCGCCGGATCGTTAGTCTGATCAGAAGAACGAGGCCGGCGAGGCGCCGGCGCTACCTGGGCCTACCCGCTCTTCCCGAGCATGGCTTTCAGGGCGGAGAGCCGCTTGCGGCCTTCTTCGCGGGCGTCTCCCCCCGGGGTTTGCGGAACGCCGGCGCGACGAATCTCGTTCTGGTCGATCTCGCTCAGGAAGCGCGAAGGCTCGCAGGCAACCATTTCGCCGCCACGTTTGCGCTTGCCGCACCAGGTGATGGTGAGGCCGCGGCGGGCCCGAGTGATACCGACGTACATCAGGCGGCGTTCCTCTTCCAGGCGGGGGCCGTCCAGGCATTCCCGGTGTGGCAGGATTTCCTCTTCCACCCCCACCAGGTAGACATAGGGATATTCCAGGCCCTTGGCGGCATGCAGGGTGGACAGGCGGACGACATCGGGGGCCTCGTCCGTGCGCCCTTCCAGCAGGTTCATCAGGGTGATGGTCTGGGTGAGTTCTATCAGCGTCTTGCCGTCTTCCTCGCCCTTGGCGGCCAGCCAGTCGACGAACTCGCGCACGTTTTCCCATTTGCCGCGGGCGGCACGCTCGTCTTCCGAGTCGTACAGCCATTCTTCGTAGTGGATGGCGGCGATCAGTTCCTCCAGCAAGCGACCGGCCGGCTCCTTCTCCGCCCGGTCGGCCGTCCGGTTGATGAACTCGCAGAAGGTGAGCAGCGGCTCCAGTTGCCGTGGCGGCAGTTGCGACTGGAAGCCGGCCTCGAAGGCGGCCGCGAACAGGCTGATGTGGCGTTGCCCGGCATGGTCGCCAAGCTTTTCCAAAGTGGCGGCGCCGACGCCGCGGCGCGGCGTGGTGGCGGCACGGATGAAGGCCGGGTCGTCGTCCGGGTTGGCGATGAGGCGCATGTAAGCGGTAAGATCCTTGATCTCGGCCTTGTCGAAGAACGATTGCCCGCCGGACAAAACGTAGGGAATCTTGGCCTCGCGCAGGGCTTCCTCGAACAGGCGTGCCTGATGGTTGCCGCGATAGAGGATGGCGTAGTCGGAAAACCGGGTGCGGTATTCGAACTTGTGCGCGGAGATGCGCAGGGCGACGGATTCCGCCTCGTGGCGGTCGTCGCGGCATTGCACCAACTCGATGTGGTCGCCGAGGCCGTGTTCGCTCCACAGGTTCTTTTCGTGCAGGCGCGGGTTGTTGCGGATGACGCTGTTGGCGGCTGCCAGGATGCGCTGGCTGGAACGGTAGTTCTGGGTGAGGGGGATGATCTTGAGGCCGGGATAATCCAGCCCTAAGCGGCGCAAATTCTCCACGTCGGCACCGCGCCAGGCATAGATGGCCTGGTCGTCGTCGCCCACGGCGGTGAAGCGGCCGGCCGGTCCGGCCAGGAGCTTCATCAGTGCATACTGGGCGCCATTGGTGTCCTGGTACTCGTCCACCAGAAGATAGCGCATGCGGCCCTGCCAGGTGTTCAGCGCTTCCGGGTGTTCCTGGAACAATTGCACCGGCAGGCGGATGAGATCGTCGAAATCCATGGCCTGGTAGGCGCGCAGGGTGCCTTGGTAGG
>CAIXFP010000062.1 GCA_903918705.1 uncultured Pseudomonadota bacterium | reverse complement strand
TGTTGTCCAGGCCCACCACCACGCCGAAGCCCACCAGTTGGTTGCTGCGCACGCCGTCGATGGAAGCGATGTCCTTGATCCGTTCGGCCTGGGCCGAGATGCTGGGGAGCAGGACGAATCCGGCGGCGAGCAGGGATAGAAGCAGTCGTTTCATGAGGGTTCCCCAAAGCGGCGTGAGTGGTTCATGATCAGAACCAAGCAAGCGCCATGCCCATCAGAACGGCAGCACGGTCATGAAGAAGCGCGTCAGCATGGTCGTGGCCTGGGCCTTGTCGAGGCTTTGAGTGCTCTTCGATTCAAACTGGGCATCCGCGAGCTGGGTGGAGTTGATGCTGTTGCTGGAACTGATCAATTGCGGGTTCACCACGCCGGCCAGGCGGATGTATTCGCTCTCGCTGTTGATGGACAGCAGTTTCTCGCCAGCCACCTTGAGGTTGCCGTTGGGCAGGACTTCGGTAACGGTGACGGTGATGGCGCCGGAGATGGTGTTGGCATTGCTGCGGTTGTCGGTGTTTTCCAGTTTGTTGTCGGCGGAAGGGCTGATCGAGGTGGCGCCGATGACGTTGTGATAACCCAGTATCGTCGGCGCCGCGATGTTGACGCTGCCGCTGACCTTGCGTTCGTCGGTGGTGCTGGATGTGCGCTTGGCGTTGGTGTTTTCCACCAGGTTGACGGTCAGGGTATCGCCCACCTGGCGGGCGCGGTGGTCCTCGAACAGGGCGACGCCCATGCGTGGAATGGAACCGCCCGGCTGAAAAATGGCGCCGTGGTTGTCCGCGGCCACAGCCGGCGGCAAGGGGCGCGCCGTCAGCGGCTGGGTGATCTGGGTGTCGGGGACGTTGGCGCAAGCGGCCAGTAGCGTGGTCAGCGCGAGGGGGAGAGCGTGGGATCTCATGGTGGGCTCCTGGATTGGCGGATCGTCGGGTGACTACCGACACTCCTCCTTATATCGATGTCAGTTTCTGCAGCATCTGGTCCGAGGCGGTGATGGCGCGGGAATTCAGTTCATAGGCGCGCTGGGAAATGATCATGTTCACCAGTTCTTCCGCCACGTTGACGTTGGAGGACTCGGTGAAACTCTGGTTGAGCACGCCCAGTCCGTTGGTTCCGGGGATGTTGACCTGGGGAGCGCCGGAAGCGGCGGTTTCCTGGAACAGGTTTTCCCCCAGAGCCTGAAGGCCGGCGACGTTGATGAAGTTGGCAAGTTGGACCTGACCCAACTGGGTGACGACGGGAGGATTGCCCGGCTGGGTCACCGACAGGGTGCCGTCGCGGGCCAGGGTAATGCTCTGGGCGTCCACCGGAATCTGCATCTGCGGCACCACCGGGTAGCCGCTGGCGGTCACCAGGGTGCCCGTGCTGTCGGTCTGGAAGGAACCATCGCGGGTATAGGCGACGGAGCCGTCCGGCATCTGCACCTGGAAGAAGCCGCGGCCGTTGATGGCCATGTCCAGGGGATTGTTGGTCTGGGTCAGGCTGCCCTGGCTGAACAGCTTCTCCGTGGCCACGGTCCGCACGCCCACGCCCAACTGAAAGCCGGAGGGCAATTGCGTCTGTTGCGACGACTGGGCGCCGGGCTGGCGGATGGTCTGGTAGAGCAGGTCCTCGAACACCGCGCGGGTCTTCTTGTAGCCGATGGTGGAGACGTTGGCCAGGTTGTTGGAGACCACGTCCAGTTGGGTTTGCTGGGCGTCGAGGCCGGTACGGGCGATTTGCAGGGAACGCAGCATGATTGCTCCTTAGGCTCAGGCGGTTGCGATCACCTTGGTGGCGCTGGTGTCGTTGTCCTGGGCGGCGCGCAGGGTGCGCATGTTCATCTCGAACTGGCGTGACAGGCTGACCATGTTCACCAGGGCCTCGGCGGGATTCACGTTGCTGCCTTCCAGCGCCCCCGTCACCAGGCGCACATTGGCGTCGGCGGCGGCGGGCTGGACATTGCTCTGGCGGAACAGCCCGTCCGCGCCGCGTATCAGGTTGGCTTCCGCCGGGTTGGTCAGCTTGATCCGCCCCACGGTGGCGACGTCGGTGCGGGGCGCGTTGAGGGGAACGGTGGAAATGGTGCCATCCTTGGCGGCCTGGATGGCCTGGTCCGGCGGCACCGAGATCGGGCCGGCATCGCCCAGAACGGTGAGGCCGTTGGTGGTCTGCAGGATGCCGTTCTGGCTGACCTGGAGATGGCCCATGCGGGTATAGGCTTCCTTGCCATCGGCGCCCTGCACCGCGATGAAACCCGATCCGCTCACCGCCACGTCGAGGGGGCGGTCGGTCTGTTGCAACACGCCCGGTGTGTAATCCGTGCGTGGCGTGGTTTCCAGGACGAAGGCGCGGGTCTTGGCGCCCTCCCCCACTACCGGCAGGGCGCGGAACACGTTCAACTGCTGGCGGAAACCCTGGGTGGAGACGTTGGCCAGGTTGTTCGTGACCGCGTCCAGTTGCCGGGTCACCTCGCGGGCGCCGGTCATGGCGATGTAGATCACGCGGTCCATGGCATTCCTTCGGATGCGTAGCCAGTCCAGGGTTTCGGAAAGTTCATGCGGTTCGGGTCGTCAAGGGGGGGTGCCCAGTGGCCTCGTCACAGATTGATCAAGGTCTGCATGATGGTGTCTTCCGCCTTGATGGTCTGGGAATTGGCCTGGTACATGCGTTGCGCCACGATCAGGTTGACCAGTTGCGAAGTCAGGTCGACGTTGGATTCTTCCACCTCGCCCGAATTCAGGGAGCCCAGCACGCTGGAGCCGGGGGCACCCGTGTTCGGGGCGCCGGCGGCCGTGGTCGGCGCCCACTGGTTGTCGCCCAGATCGAGCAAGCCGTTGGGGTTGAAGAAATTGGTCAACAACACCTGGCCCAGGGTCATGGTCTGGCCGTTGGTGTACGTGCCCGTCACCAGGCCGGTATGGCCAATGCTGAGGCTGGAAAACGAGCCTTTGGTATAGCCGTCCTGGGTCGTGGAGGAAACGCCCGAGGTGCCGGCATACTGGCTCAACTGCGTGAGATCCAGGCTGAAGGAAGGCATGGTCCCCGTGGGCAGGGTTGTGCTGGTGTTGATCGCCGGCTGGGCGGTTTGCGCGGCGGTGACCAGCGCGGTGATATCGGCCTGTACCGCGCCCGCCGACAAGGCTGCCTTCACCGCGTTGGACGCGGCAGTGTTTGCCGCGGCCAGGGTGTTCTGGGCGGTGGCCAGATTGACGCCGTTGATCGTGGCCACGTTCACCGCGTTTTGCGCTTCCGCCGCGGCGATCGCGGTCGATGCCACGGCATCCGCCTGCGCCTTGGTCGCGCCATCCGTCACGACCTGCGCGGCGGCCGTGGCCACGGCCGCCGCGTTGGTCCCCGTACTGTCGTTGAACGCGGACACCTTGCCATTCGTGTCGAAACTGATGGTGGCCGTCGTGGCGCCGGCCACATTGGGGTCGACGGGTAGCACTTGGGTGCCGCCGATGTAACCGGCCACATTCCATTGCCCCGTCGAAACCTTCTGGAAATACAGGGTCAGCGCCTGGGGTGCCCCATTCGGATCGTAAATGGTCACCGGCGTGGAGTAGTTGTAGGTGGTCGAGTTGGCGGGGTTGATGGCGGTCGCCGGCGGCGACGCGCCCAGCGCGACGTTATTCGGCGCCACGCTGGTGGAGTCCAGGTTGGCCGTGATGGCGGCCGCGGACGTCACCGTCGGAGCCAGATCCTTGTAGCTCACCTGCAAGGGCACGGGCGTGCCGCCCAGGATCTGGCCGCCGACGGCCTCATAGCCAGTGAGGTTGCGCCCCGAACTGTCGACGATATAGCCGTTCTGATCGAGTTGAAATTGGCCGTTGCGGGTATAGGTGATCGCGCCATTCTGGGACATCTGGAAAAAGCCGTTTCCGCTGATCTCGATGTCCAGGGGGTTGTTGGTCACGCTGACGCCGCCCTGGGTGAAGGACTGCGACACCGCGGCCACCTTGGAGCCGATGCCCACGGCCAGGCTGCTGCTGCCGTAGACCGAAGCGGCATAGACGTCGGCGAACTGGGTCGTGCTGGACTTGAAGCCCACGGTGGAGGCGTTGGAAATGTTGTTGCCGATCACGTTCAGGTTTTGCGAGGAGGAGTTGAGTCCACTCAGGCCTTGGTCGAAGCTCATGTCACATTCCTTTTCAGTAGATTTGGATGATTTGGCTCAAGCCGACCGTGCCGAGATTGCCTAATTGCACGTTCAGGCCGCTGCTGCCCATGGAAACGCTCTGCACCTGATCCAGGGAATAGGGGGTTGCCGTTACGGGACTGCCGGCCGCGGTCGCCGTCGCCTGGTAGGTGTAAGCGCCTTGCGCAAGGGCGTTGCCCGAGGAGTCCTTGCCGTCCCAGGTGAATCGCGCCAGGCCGCCGGGCTCCTGGCCCAGGCTCAGGGTGCGTACCACCGTCCCGGCGCTGTTCATGATGTTGACGCTGACCGTATCCGCCGCGGTGGTCAGGTTGACGCCGCCTGCCGCCCCGGCGCTGCCCAGGCTGAGGACGTTGCCCTGGGCCATGACGGTCTGGCCGACCAGGGATGCGCCCTGCAACACCTGGTTGGCCTGGAGTTGGCTCGCCAGGCCGGAGACCGTGGAGTTGAGGTTGCTGATGCCCTGGACCGTGGACAGTTGCGCCAGTTGGCTGGTGATCTGGGCGTTGTCCATCGGATTCATCGGATCCTGGTTCTGCATCTGGGTGACCAGCAGGGTGAGGAACTGATTGCTGAGATCGGCGGCGCTGGTGGTTCCCAGGACCGAATTGGTGCTGGGGGTGCTGGTGGAGCTCTGGACGGCAGAGACGGTCATGGTGGTCTGCTCCTATCAGGATTGCGCGATGGCCAAGGTCTGTTGCAACAGGCTCTTGGTCGTGTTCATTACTTCCGCGTTGGTCTGGTATGAACGCGAAGCGGAAATCATGTTTACCGTTTCCTCCACCGGGTCCACGTTGGGATAAGCCACATAGCCCCGCGCGTCGGCCAGGGGGTGCTTCGGGTCGTAGACCAGGCGCGGTGGTGACGGGTCTTCCACCACTTCCTTCATGCGCACACCCTGGGCCCAGGGCGTGCTCGTGCTCATCGGCACCGCCTGGAACACCACCTGCTTGGCCCGGTAGCCCTGGCCGGTGGAGGAATGGGCGGAGTCCGCGTTGGCCAGGTTGGAGGCCACCGCGTTCAGGCGCATGGATTGCGCGCTCATGGCGGAGGCGGCGATCTGGAAAACGTTGGTGAGCGACATGGCTGACGGCGGGTTACTGACCGTTGATCGCAAGACTCAGGGTCTTGAACTGGGAGGTGGCGCGGTTGAGCAGGAACTGGTAGTGCAGCGAGTTCTCCGCGAAATTGGCGCGCTCCACGTCCATGTCCACGGTGTTGCCGTCCAGGCTGGGCTGCACACTGGAGCGGTATTTCAACAGGCCCGAGGCCATGCCGCCGCTGGCGCCGAGATGCCGCGCGGAAGTGCGGGCGAGTTTGAGCGGTCCGGCCGCGGCACCCAGCGCGCTCTGTAGCGCGCCGGCGAAATCGAGGTCGCGCGCCTTGAAGTTGGGCGTGTCCGCGTTGGCGATATTGCTGGCCAATATCTCCTGGCGTTGCGCGCGCAGGTTCAGCGCGGTGTGGACGAAGGCGAGGTCATTGTCGATTTTGCTCAGCATGATGGGGGCTCCTGTGCGAGGATCTGAGCAAGGGGCGTGCCAGGGTGTTCACGTGGCGCGGGCTGCCCGCCCGCATCATGAAAAACGCAGGCTGGAAGCCTGCGCTATGGAACCGCTACAGCCCGAAATCCACAAACCCGGCAACTCTTGCCGGGTCGGGCGGCAATTTCAGCCGCGTTCCACCCGGTTCCTGCCCGCCGCCTTGGCGCGGTACATGGCGGCGTCGGCGCGAGCGGTGAGGGCCGTCTGGTCTTCCTCCTCCGCGCGTTCGGCGACCCCGGCGCTGAAGGTGATCAGCACCTTGTCGTTGTCGTGCAGGAAGAACTGGCGGGTAAGCTCGCGCTGCAGGCGTTTCATGATCTGCACCGCTTCATCCATGCCGGTGTTGGGCAACAGGATCAGGAATTCCTCGCCGCCGTAGCGTGCCAGGGAATCGGTGGGCCGCAGCAGGTCGCGCACCACCCGGGTCAGATGCTTGAGCGCCTCGTCACCGGCCTGGTGGCCCAGCGAGTCGTTGAGCTTCTTGAAATGGTCGATGTCGAGCAAAGCGATCGTCAGGGGTGCCACCAGCCGGTCTGCGCGCGCCAGTTCGCGGGTGAACGCTTCTTCCAGGCCGCGCCGGTTGAGGGCGCCGGTGAGTTGGTCCTCGCGCACCAGGTTGGAAACCTGGGCCAGTTCGGATTCCAGCGCGTGGATGCGTTGTTCCGCCTGTTCCGCCTGGGCGCGCGCCTCGCTCAACTCGCCATGGCTGCGGCGCAGGGCCTGGCGCATGCCGTCCATGTCGCCGGTGAGGCCCTCGATGACCGTAGAGAGTTCGCCGATGTCGCGGGCCTGGCCGATCTGCTCGGAATACTCTCCGATCCGGGCATGGTAACCGTCGGCGTCGTCGGACATGGCGCCGATCCGGTCGATGAACGAGGCGATCAGGGTCCGCAGCTTTTCCTTGGCTTCGTCCAGGCTGCCCTTGATCACGCCCTGCTTGAAGACCAGTTCGCGCAGGCCGCGTTCGGCGCCGTGCAGGGCTTCCGGGTTGAGGTTGCCGTCGATCAGGGCCTGCATGGCGACCATTTGCCCGGAAAACCAGGTTTCGTCGCCCACCAGTTCGCCCAGGTTGAGGAACAACAGCCCCACCAGACGGCGCAGGCCGATGGCCAGTTCGTGGTCGTCCTCGGAGCGGATCAGCACCTCGCGCCAGATCGCGGCAAGTTCCTCGAACAGTTTCAACTCCGCGGCGCCGCAGGCGGCCATGGCATCGGCCAGGTGCCCGGTGCGTTCGGCCAAATCCGGCCAGCGCAGCGTGCAGCTCTCCGCCAACAGGTGCAGATTGCCCACCAGAGCCTGGCGCAGTAATAGCCAGGGGTCGGGTAGTGCAGGTTCGGCTAAATCCCGGGTGCTCGCGTCCCGCTGCACGGTCGGCAAATTCGCCGACGGGATGCCGCTGCCGGCGGGCGGCGCCGCCGGCATGGGCGCGGCTTCTTCCAGCACGCTGCCGGCGCTGCCGGACTCTGCCCAGGAGCGGGCGAGGCCGTTGAGCTTGTCGTACAACTGCTGGCTGTCGTGGCCGAAATTGATCAGCACCCGCTCCAGCATTTCGCGCTTCTTCGACTGGGTGAGGCCGGTATGGAACGCTTCCCATTGCTTGATCAGGGGGCGGATGGCGTCGGCCCAGCGCAATTCGGGTTTGGCCGGCACGGGCTTGGCATCGCCGCCCTTGGGCTTGACGGCGGGCTCCCCCGCCACTTCGGCATAGGCGCGCTGGAAATTGTCCGGGGTCGGTGGCAGTCGGCGCGAGCCCAGCAGACGAATGGCCGCGCGCGCTATATCGGCAGGTTGATTGGGACGTTCCATGTCGGCATCCGGAAAATAGTCGAGAATTCTAGCTGTTACTCATGCCCTGGCCGCGCTTGTCCATGCTCCGACGTCCTGTATTTCTCGCCTTGCTGTTTTGCGCGCCCTGGGTGGCGGCGGAGCCGCTTCAGGATATGCAAAAACTGCGCCAGTTGGGCGATGCCTGGTTGGAGCAGCAGGCCGCGCAGGCCTGGCCGGGCGTGCACGCGAGCGCCCATACCGATGTGGTCGATGATCGACTGAGCCTGGCTGCCTGTCGCGATCCCGTGTTTTCCCTGCCACGGGGCGCCCGCCTCGGCAACAGCGGCAGCGTCAACGCGACCTGCCTGGTGCCGGCCAGATGGAGTCTGTACCTCGGCTTCCGCTTGCGGCTTTCCGGCCCCGCCCTGGTCGCGCGGCGCAATCTGCCGGCACGCGCGATCCTGGGCGCGGGCGACGTGGAGGCGCGCGAGATCGAATACGAGCAACTCCCGATCGCGTTCCTGAAGGATGCTCGGCTGGCCATCGGCGCCCGCGCCAATCGGCGCATCGCGGCCGGCCAGCCGCTTCTGGCCGATGCCCTGTCGCGCCCCCCCGCCGTCACCGCTGGACAGCGCGTGCGCATCTGCGCCCGGGGCTCCGGGTTCAGCGTCGACCAGGAAGGCAGCGCCCTCAATACCGCCGCGGTGGGTGAACTGGTCCGCGCCAGGCTGCGTTCCGGCCGCATGGTGCAGGGCATGGCCCAGGAGGACGGCAGCGTGCTCGTGCAACCATGACGAACCTCGCCCCCCGCTCCTGCCCGGTCGGCGCGGCCTGTTTTCGGCCCACCCGCCACGGCCGGGCCGCGGGTGAGGCGGCGGCCGGTTCGCCGTGCACATTTCCTAAAGCTTGCCGACGGCGAGCCGTTATATCCTTGCCACCTCGAGGAGGAATCCGCCGTGAAAATTGACAGTGCGTTGCAGCAAATCACCAGCATCCAGTCCAAGAGCGTCAAAAAGAACGCAAAGGGCAAGGTGGTCGCCGGCTCTACCGGTTCGGTCAGCGACAACGTCGAACTCACTGATACCTCTTCGCTGATGCGTGAACTGGAAACCCAGCTCGCCGACATTCCGGCGGAAGATGCCGGCAAGGTCGAGTCCATACGCAATGCCATCGCCGACGGCAGCTTCAAGGTGGACGAGGAAGCGGTGGCCGAGGGGATGGTGAAGGAAACCATCGAGCAGTTGAGCCACCGCAACAGCCGATGAGCCTAGCCAGCCAACTCGAAGCCCTGGCGCAAGAACTGACGGCTTTCAGCCAGTTGCTGGAGGAGGAGGCGGCGGTGCTCGCCACCAGCCATGCGGATGCCCTGACGCCCCTGGTGGCCCGCCGCGATGTCGCCAATCGTGGTATTGCTCGGCATTGGCACGGTCTGACCGCCAGCCTGGGCCTGCCCGAAACGGCCGGACTTGCCACCCTGCGCGAGCGTTGCGGCGCCACGGTCGCGGAACCCTGGCAGCGGGTGGAGGAACTGGCGCGTCAGGTGGAGCGCATGAACCGACTCAACAGCCGCATCATCGACGAACAGTTGCGCCGCACCCAGGCCGCCGTGCAGGTGTTGCGCAATGCGGCGGGGAGCCGCACCCTCTACGGCGCGGACGGCCGCGTGAGCGAATTTCTCAACCCCAATCGGAGCATAGATACCGCATGAACACCCTGACCTTGAAAGTTTCCGGCATGAGCTGCATGGGCTGTGTCAATTCCGTGAAAAACCTTGTGGGCGCCCTGCCCGGCGTGACTTCAGTGCAGGTCGACCTTGCCTCGGGCCGGGTGGATGTCGCCCATGACCCGGCGAGCGCGACTCCCGAGGCGATCCGCGCGGCGATCGAGGGCGGCGGATACTCGGTGGTTGCTTAGCCATCGCGCGATTGCCGGCTGGGGGTGGGCTCGTTATTCTCCCGGCCCACAACAACCAACCCGAGGTCCGCCCCCATGCCGCTGTATCCCGTCATCCTCTCCGGGGGCTCCGGCACCCGACTCTGGCCGCTTTCCCGCGCGGCGTTGCCGAAGCAGCTTCTGCCCCTGGCCGGCGACAACACCATGTTGCAGGAAACCGTGTTGCGCCTGGCCGGCTTGCCGGGCGCCGGCGCGCCGCTGATCGTCTGCAACAACGACCACCGTTTCCTGATCGCCGAACAGCTGCGCGACATCGGCGTTTCGCCCCTGGGCATCTTCCTCGAACCGATCGGGCGCAATACCGCGCCGGCCGCCGCCGTGGCCGCCCTGCACCTGCTGCGGCAGGATGCCGACGCGGTGATGCTGTTGCTGCCCGCCGATCACCTGATCGCCGACGTACCCGCCTTCCATGCCGCCATTGCTGAAGGCTTGAAGGCGGTGGCGGCCGGCCACCTGGTGACCTTCGGCATCGTCCCGGATGCGCCGGAAACCGGCTACGGCTACATCCAGCAGGGTGAGTCGCTGGCCGGCGGCACGGCGCGCCGGGTCGCCCGCTTCGTGGAAAAGCCCAACCGGGAGAACGCCGAGAAATTCCTCGCCAGCGGCGAGTATTTCTGGAACAGCGGCATGTTCCTGTTTTCCTGCCGCCAGTTCCTCGACGAACTGAATGCGCTGCGCCCGGACATCATCGCCGCCTGCGAACAGGCGCTGGATGGCGGCCGGCACGATCTGGACTTTTGCCGCCTGGACAAGGGGGCCTTCGCCGCCTGCCCATCGGATTCCATCGACTACGCTCTGATGGAACGCACCCGCCACGCCGCCGTGGTGCCCGCGGACATCGGCTGGAACGACATTGGCGCCTGGTCCGCCCTCTGGGACGTGGGCGATAAGGATGCGGCCGGCAACGTCCAGCGTGGCGACGTGTACCTGGACGGCGTGAACGATTCCCTGGTGCGTGCCGAGTCGCGCATGGTGGCCGCCATCGGGGTGGCCAACCTGCTCATCGTGGAAACGCCGGATGCCGTGCTGGTGGCCGACAGGTCGCGCGCCCAGGACGTGAAGAAAGTGGTGGATTACCTCAAGGCCAGCGGACGCAGCGAGCATGAGTTTCACACCCGGGTGTTCCGGCCCTGGGGCTGGTACGAGGGTATCGACCTGGGGGACCGTTTCCAGGTCAAGCGCATCATGGTCAAGCCGGGCGAGAAGCTGTCCTTGCAGAAGCACCACCATCGCGCCGAACACTGGATCGTGGTCTCCGGTACCGCCCTGATCACACGCGACGGCAAGGAAGAGTTGCTGTGCGAGGACCAGTCCACCTACATCCCGCTGGGCACCATCCACCGTCTGGAGAACCCCGGCCGCATCCCGCTCCATTTGATCGAGGTGCAATCCGGTTCCTACCTTGGCGAAGACGACATCGTGCGCTTCGAGGACATCTACGAGAGGGGCTGATGGGCAAGCGTGACTCCGGCCCCCCGCGGCGCCCGCGCGACCCCGTCGCCAAGCGGAGTGTGCCTCGTTTCAAAGAGCGGAGTTCCTGTCCGTTCTCACCCCAAGCCGGGGGTGATCCTGCCCAAGGGCTGCCCTTGCCCGCGCTATTCAAGCAAGGCCCAAACCGCAAGCGATAGCCTGCGCCGCCAGATCCCACAGACATCAAATCCAGGCCTCTTGCTCGACGCCCAAGCCAGTAACATCCCGCCATTCACTTGGCAGACGAGGGCGTGCCAGCGGTAATAGCAAAGTGAGGATAGCCATGAACCTATTTTCCTCGGTTGAACCTGATCCGCAGGCGGAGCCTGTCGCCTCCGCCCCCCGATCTACGTTTCATACTTGCCGCCGAGAACCCGCATAAACACTGGAGGTCGTGCGAAAGGCGCCTTTCTCGGAAACAGAGAACGGGGAGGAAGGGGAGCCTGCCTTCGTGTGGATTGAGGTGAGTCATGACATTGAGGACCGGAACCACCCCCCGTATGCGCCGCCGCGCTTCCACGGTGATGTCATGGCCTTCGAGCACGCTAAGGCTGGCGCAGATCTCCAGGTGCACATCGAGCACAATCTTGTCGCCCATCTTGCGTGTATGGAGGTCATGGAACCCCAGCACGCAGGGGGTAAGGTTGGGTCCGGTTACAGATGTTGAACAACCGTGCCATGCCTATCTATTTCAGGCCCCCATCCGAGTGATTCCAGCGCGCTGGCGATCATAAGAGATGCCTCGTGCCCGGATGACCCAGAGGGTATCAGGAAGGCATCCTCCGGAACCAAAGGACCCAGGCTGCCCATCGCATCCTCGGCCATGAGTCCCCGACCAGCCTTGTCTGTGTAGAGCTCGATGGTGGTGCGTCCGGCGTCGATACGCTCGACGTCGCAGAACCATTGTCCGCCGGCATGTTGGATAAAGTTGATTCGGAAGGTCATAACAATGCTGATTTCATGGATGGTATGGTGGCCTATTGCCAGCCGAATCGTCGCGTGTAGTACCGCTTCATGAGCTGCGTCAACACCATGTACCCCGCCAGGATGGCCGCGAGCATTGGGAAATAGCTCATCGGCAAGGCTTGTAGCTTGAAGTAGCTGGCAAATGGTCCCATGGGGATGGAAATCCCGATGGCCATAATCACGCTGGTCGCCAGCAACAATGCAGTGCCGGGCCGGCTCTCGATGAAGGGAATCTTCTGGGTGCGAATCATGTGCACCACCAGGGTCTGGGTCATCAGGCCCTCG
>CAIXFP010000061.1 GCA_903918705.1 uncultured Pseudomonadota bacterium | reverse complement strand
CAGCCAACATCTGGCCATTTCCGTAGCCACATCAAGTCCAACCAACAAATCCGGCATCCACACCCCGCCCCAAAATCAATGCGCTATCCCATGCCCTGAACCAGGCGCGACCTGCGCGGGAATAGATGACGTCGTCCTGCTATGCCTGGGGAGACAACACTTCGGGTCAACTAGGCGATGGCACAACCACGCAGCGGAATGCACCGGTGGCGGTGGGCTTGCCGATAGGGGTGAGCGCCACGGCGATGGCGGGTGGGGGATACCACAGCCTAGCCATCGGCAGCAATGGCAAGCTCTATGCCTGGGGAGACAACACCTCGGGTCAACTCGGAGATGGCAACACCTCGCAAAGCAATACCCCGGTGGTAGTGAACCTGCCGGCAGGTGTAAGCGCCACGGCGGTGGCGGCGGGCGCTTGCCACAACCTGGCGATTGGCAGCGATGGCAAGCTCTATGCGTGGGGATGCGGCAGCGCAGGTGAGCTAGGCAATGGCACCACCGGCGACAGCAGCACGCCGGTGGTGGTGAGCCTGCCGGCAGGAGTGAGCGCCGCCAAGGTGGCGGCGGGTGATGGCTACAGCCTGGCCATTGGCAGCGACAGCAAGCTCTATGCGTGGGGTTCGGACTATTACGGCCAACTCGGCGACGGCATCTACAGCCCTTCCATCAACCTATCCATACGCACCATTCCTGTCACCGTTAGCTTGCCGTCTGGAGTAAGCGCCACGGCGGTGGCGGCGGGGTTCAGACACGTCCTGGCTATCGGCAGCGACGGCAAGCTCTATGCGTGGGGAGATAACAGCTTGGGCCAACTCGGCGATGGCAGGCAAACCCAGGACAGTCCTCCCGTCGTGGTTGCTCTGCCGGCGGGGGTGAGCGCCACGGCAGTGGCGGCGGGCGGTGACCACAGCCTCGCCCTTGGTAGCGATGGAAAGCTTTACGCTTGGGGTGACGACGCCACTGGTGACACCTTGTACAAATACATTCCGGTGGAGGTGAACCTGTCGCCGGCGGTGAGCGCCAAAGCAGTGGCGGCTGGGTCCAGACACAGCCTGGCTCTCGGCAGTGACGGCAAGATCTATGCATGGGGTACGAACTTTTTCGGCCAACTCGGGGATGGCAATTCCAGTTCGACTCAACCTATCCGGGTTCCAGGCAATGGCTACTCCAACGACGCCTTCGCCAACCGCTTCGTCGTCAGTTTTGATGCGTATCTGAATCATGTCAGCGCCAACAACGCCAGCGCCACTTCGGAGATGAGTGAACCCACGCACGCTGGATTGGCAGCCCAGCATTCTCTCTGGTGGCAGTGGACCGCGCCGGCTTCCGGGAGATTCACCATCGATACCCTTGGCAGCGACGTCGCCAGCCGGCTAGCGGTCTACACCGGCAGCGCGCTTGCGACGCTTACGCCTGTTGCCAGCGACAACGGCGGCGCCGGAAGCGGCCAATCGCGGGTGTGGGTTGCAGCCAGTGCCGGAGCCACGTATCAGATCGCGCTGGACAGCACGGCGGGGGGCAATACGGTATTGAACTGGTTTCTGGAGACACGGGCTGCGCAGAACATCACTTTCGGAGCACTGGCCGGCCGGACATTGGGTTCCAGTGCCTTCACAGTCAGCGCCACGGCTAGCTCAGGATTGCCGGTCAGTTTCAGTACCACCACTGACGCTGTCTGCAGGGTGAGCGGCAACACAGTGACTTTGTTATCTGCCGGCATTTGCACCATCGCCGCCGATCAGGCAGGTAACAGCAATTACATCGCCGCGCCGCAGGTGGCGCAATCATTCCAGGTAGTCACCCCATTAGCACAGACCATCAGCTTCGGCGCCGCGCCTACCCTCACATACAGCGGCACCGGCACGGTATCGGCCACCGCCACTTCCGGGTTGGTGGTGAGTTTCTCCAGTCTCACCACGAGTATTTGCACCATTGCCGGCAACATCGTCAGTGGCCTGGCAACAGGCACCTGCATGATCGCCGCCAACCAGGCCGGTAACGTCACCTATGCCGCGGCACCCCAGGTGACTCAATCCTTCCCGGTGACCATGCCGTTATCCAATCAGACCATCAGCTTCGCCGCACTGCCGACCTTGCTTCTCAACGCTGGGCCGTTCACCGTCAGCGCCACGGCCAGTTCCGGCCTGGCGGTGAGCTTCAGTTCCATCACACCGTCGGTCTGCACGGTGAGTGGCAGCAGTGTGACCCTGGTTGCGGCGGGCACCTGCTCGGTGGCGGCGGACCAGGCGGGTAGCGCTACTTATGCCGCGGCGCCGCGGGTAACGCAGTCGTTCACGGTCCTGGCCAGTCCGCTCAGCCAGAGCATCAACTTTGCGGAAATTGCCAACAAGATCCTGGGTATCGGCCCGTTCGGCCTCAGCGCCACAGCCAGTTCCGGATTGCCGGTCAGCTTCAGTTCCGGCACGCCGTCAGTCTGCACGGTGAGCGGCAGCACCGTGGCCTTGCTCTCGGTGGGCACCTGCACGGTGGCGGCCGATCAGGCGGGCAGCGCCACAGTAGCCGCCGCGCCGCAGGTGTCGCGGTCGTTCACGGTAGTGGCGATCAAACCCATGCTCGCGGCAGGTGCGGCCCACACCTGCGCCCTTTCCAATACCGGCGGGGTGCAATGCTGGGGGCAAAACGAAGCAGGCCAACTCGGCAACACCAGTTTCAACAATTCCCTCGTCCCGGTGGCGGTGACGGGGCTTTCCAGCGGGGTGGTGGCCATCGGTGCGGGTGCAGAACACAGCTGTGCCTTGACCAGCGCCGGGGCCGTGTTGTGCTGGGGCCGTAATTATTACGGCGAGATCGGCAACACTGCCTACCCATATTCGGCCAGTCCGGTTCCGGTCACGGGGCTGGGCAGTGGTGTGGCCGCAATCAGTGTGGGCTCTTACCATTCTTGTGCCCTGACCAATGCGGGTACGGTCTGGTGCTGGGGCGCCAACGATCACGGCCAACTCGGCAACGGCACCACCAGCGATAGCGGCACTCCGGTGTTGGTCACGGGGCTAGGCGGCGGCGTCGCCAAGATTGCCGCGGGTGGTAGTAACACCTGTGCCTTGTCGACCACCGGGGCCGTGCAGTGTTGGGGCTGGGGCAGCAACAATGCCACCACACCGACAGCCGTGACGGGGCTTTCGAGTGATGTGATCGGCCTCGCACTGGGGGATTATGCCCTTTGCGCATTGACCAACTCTGGCGCGGTGCAGTGCTGGGCAGGAGGCGCGCCAGCCACGGTGGCGGGCCTTGCCAGCGGCATGGCCGCGATCGCCACGGGCTATTACCACGCCTGTGCCCTGAGTAGTGCCGGCCAGGTGCTGTGCTGGGGAAGTAATCAGTTTGGCCAACTGGGTAGTAGTGCGGCGAGTGGCACGACTCCGGTAGCTGTCTCCGGGCTAAGTAGCGGCGTGATTGCGATCGCCGCGGGTTACTACCACAGTTGCGTCCTGACCCGTTCCGGGGCAGTGAAATGTTGGGGTTACGACGGAAGTGGCCAGCTCGGCAATCCCTCCACAGGGAGTTCTGCCTATCCGGTGACGGTAGTGGGTGTGGGGGGCAGTGGCGGCTTGAACCTGTTCGCCGCCCAAACCATCAGTTTCGCCGCCTTGGCAAATGTGCCTTTGGGCAGCGCCGCCTTTAGCATCAGCGCCACCGCCAGTTCCGGCCTGCCGGTCGGCTTCAGTTCCGCCACGCCGGCCATCTGCGGCGTCAGCGGCAACACGGTTTCCCTGATGACCGCGGGCACCTGCACGATCACCGCCGACCAGACGGGTAACAGCACCTTTGCCGCGGCACCCCAGGTAACGCAATCGTTCTCGGTGACCACCACGTTGTCCACCCAGAGCATCACCTTCGCCCCGTTGCCCAACGTGCTCCTGGGCGCCGCGCCCTTTAGCGTCACGGCCACGGCCAGTTCCGGCTTGCCGGTCAGCCTCAGTTCGACCACGCCGAGTGTGTGCACGGTCAGCGGCACCACGGTGACCCTGGTGGCTGCCGGAACTTGCACCTTGACCGCCGACCAGATGGGGAACGCCACCTATGTCGCCGCTCCACTCGTGAGTCGGTCGTTCACGGTAAGGTTGGTGCAGCCCATGGTCACGGTGGTGGAATACTCTACTTGCGCCCTGTCCAGTGCCGGGGCGGTGAAATGCTGGGGGTACAACGGCTCAGGTCAACTGGGCGACGGCACGCAGACGAACCGCGGTTTTCCGGTTGCAGTCACTGGTCTTTCCAGCGGGGGAGCCGCTATCGCCACGGGCGATGGCGCAAACCACACATGCGCGGTCACCAGCGGCGGGGCAGTGCTGTGCTGGGGCAGCAACAATCAGGGGCAGCTCGGCAATAACACCGTTCCCGACAGCGGCGATATTTCCGCCACGCCCGTAGCGGTGACAGGGCTTTCCAGCGGCGTGGCCGCGGTCACGGTTAGCCACCAACATACCTGCGCCCTGACCAAGGCCGGCGCCGTGCTGTGCTGGGGCTGGAATGGCTATGGCCAGCTCGGCAACGGGTCCACCACGAGTAGTTCCATCCCCGTGCCGGTGGTGGGGCTTTCCAGCGGCGTGGTCGCCATTGATGCCGGCTATGACAATACCTGCGCCCTGACCCAGGCCGGTGCGGTGCTGTGTTGGGGCGACAACACCTATGGTCAACTTGGTAACGGTACCACCACCAGTGCATACACACCGGTGCCGGTCACGGGGTTATCCAGCGGCGTGAAAGCGATCAGCGCGGGTAGCCACCATACCTGCGCCGTCACCAGCACCGGCGCGGCGCTGTGCTGGGGTTGGAATGCCTACGGCGAACTCGGCAACGACCCCGCTGTATCCAGCACCACCCCAGTGGCGGTGGCGGGGCTCGGCAGCGGTGTCGCGACGATAGCCAGTGGCAGTTACCTCACCTGTGCCGTGACCCAGGCCGGTGCGGTCTACTGCTGGGGCGGCCGGGGAGGCGACCGACTCTTCCCGCAGGCGATCACGGGCTTGTCCAGCGGAGTGGAAGGGGTTGCCGCGGCAGAAAGTTTCGCTTGTGCCGTGACCAACACCGGAGCGGTGATGTGCTGGGGGGGCAACAGTTATGGCCAGCTCGGCAGCGGCACAGACACAACCACCACGCCGGTGCCGGTCCTGGGCGTGGACGGGGTCGGTTTCCTGAATCTGGATGCCTTCCCCAGCGCTCAAACTGTCACTTTCACCGCCCTGCCTGACGTATCTCTGAGTGCCTCGCCCATCACGCTCAGCGCCACGGCCAGTTCCGGCCTGTCGGTGAGCTTCAGTTCCACCACGACCAGTGTCTGCACGGTGAGCAACAACACCGT
>CAIXFP010000060.1 GCA_903918705.1 uncultured Pseudomonadota bacterium | reverse complement strand
TGACCGCCCCTGACAACCTCAACCGAGATGTCAGAAAATCACGTAGACAGGTCAGATTCAATGACGCGGGGCACTAGCTTCATTGCCGGATTGTTCGACGACGTCGCCGCCTAAATTCGGGCCTCCCCAGGAACGCTCAAGCCGTTTCCAAACTTTGCAACAGAACCGCCGCGCTGTGGGATAAGCAGTGTACTTGACAGTGGGGCGGATCCCTATCCGGAGAGTGCTCATGGACGATCTGGCTGCCGAAGCCCGCATTGCGCGCGAACGCGAGTATCACAACCGGCGCTATACCGAAGAGACTCGGATGCGCCAACAAAAGTACTACGCCGCGATTTGGCATGGCCAAGCAAGGTTCGAAGCACGGCTGGAAGCCCTCATCCATGGTGCCGACGTTCTGGAATATGGCTGCGGCGAAAGTTCCACGGCGTTCAGGTTCGCGAAGGCGTGCCGCTCTGTCATCGGCATTGATATTTCTGACATCGCTATTACGCACGCCAACGAGCTGGCCGCGGCCGAGAACTTTGGCAACATCCACTTCGAAGCGATGAACGCTGAGGAAATGACCTTCGATGATTGTTGTTTCGACTTGATTTATGGGCGCGGCATCCTTCACCATCTCAGCCTTCCCAGATGCTTTGCCGAAATCGCGCGCGTCATGCGCCCAAGCGGCGTCGGTCTATTCTGGGAGCCGCTCGGACACAACGTCCTGATCAACGGCTATCGCAAGCTCACGCCTGGAGCCAGGACGTCGGACGAGCACCCGCTCCTGAAGCAGGACTTCGATATAGCAAGGCGGCACTTCGAGCATGTAGAAGTGAATTTCTACGGCCTGACTACGTTAGCGACCGTGCCGTTCCGAAACTCGCTGATCGGCAGCGTGATGCTGAATGTAATGGCGACGATCGATCGCGCTCTCTTTCTGGTACCCAGCCTCAAGTATCAAGCATGGTACTGCACACTGGAACTTAGGGGACCACGAAAGCATGGTTCTGTTGCAAATTTCCGGCGGGCTTGAAATGAGGTATGGTTGCCGGCGGCGAAGGTGACGGAGGGGTCTGGTGTGGCGAGCTTCAAGGGACGGCAGTTCACGGGCGAGGTGATCCTGTGGGCGGTGCGCTGGTACCTGATGTTCCCGATCAGCTATCGCGACCTTGAACTGATCCTGGCGGACCGTGGCGTGGAAGTCGACCACACCACCATTTTCCGCTGGATCCAGGCTTACGCCGCGGATTTGGAAAAACGGCTTCGGCCTTATCTGCGGCCATGCGATGGCTCATGGCGGGTGGACGAGACATACATCAAGCTGAAGGGCCGCTGGACCTACCTGTATCGGGCGGTCGACAGCCGTGGCCAGACCATCGATTTCCTGCTTTCCGCCCGACGGGACGCCGCGGCGGCGAAGCGGTTCTTCCGCAAGGCGCTGGGTCAGCCGCACACGGTGAACCCACGCACAATCACTGTCGACAAGAACGCTGCGTACCCGAA
Organism: uncultured Pseudomonadota bacterium; assembly: GCA_903918705.1. Classification (GTDB taxonomy): domain Bacteria; phylum Pseudomonadota; class Gammaproteobacteria; order Burkholderiales; family Thiobacillaceae; genus PFJX01. Next base: position 465 of record CAIXFP010000060.1, on the reverse strand, counting down.
GGCCGTTGCCGACATGAAGGATGCCGGCGAACTGTGGTGGCGGACCTTGCTGCGGCGGTGCAAGTATCTGAATAATATCCTGGAGCAGGACCACCGCCGCATCAAACGCTTGACCGGACCTGGGCTTGGGTTCGGCAGTTTCCGCACGGCGCGACGAACTCTGGCGGGCTACGAGGCGATGGCGATGATGAGGAAAGGGCAGGTTCGCAGGGTCGGTGGTCGGGACATGAAAGCGCAGGCCAGCTTCATTGCCTGGTTGTTCGACGTCGCCGCCTAAACTCGGGTCTGCGGAGGGACGCTCAAGCCGTTTCCAAACTTTGCAACAGAACCGGCGGACCTGCCCCGCGCAGCCGTCGGCGCAGTAGACTTGGCCGCGATCGCAGCGCCGACAGATGATCACCTGGCAGCGACACCCCTCGCACAGGAACAGGCGGGCTGAAACCGGCTCGTCCAGGCCGTCGGCGG
>CAIXFP010000059.1 GCA_903918705.1 uncultured Pseudomonadota bacterium | reverse complement strand
GTTCGGTACGATCGCCGTGGGCACCACCCGCCGCCGGCTGTCGTTCTTCGTCATGGTGCTGGCCTACAGCCGGCAGATGTATGTGGAATTCACGTGCTCGCAAACCATGGAGCAGTTTCTCGCAACCCATGTGAACGCCTTCAACGCCCTCGGGGTGCCGCGCAAGGTGATGGTCGACAATCTCCGCTGCGCGGTGTTGCAACATGCCCGCGGCGAGCGGCCGCTGTTCAATCCCCGTTATCTCGATTTCGCCCACCACTACGGCTTCGAGCCCATCGCTTGTGCGCCGGCCAAGGGAAACGAGAAGGGGCGGGTCGAACGCGGGGTCGGCTACGTCAAGGGCAACTTCCTCTCGGGCCTGGCGTTGCCCGACTTCGTCGCCCTCAACCCGGCCCTGCGGGTCTGGCTGGAGACGGTGGCCAACGTGCGCCGGCACCGGGAAACCCAGCGCCGACCGGTGGATCTGTGGGCCGAGGAACGCGCCCATCTGCAACCGGTGAATCTCCGTCCCTTCGATGTCGGCAGGGTGCTGGTGGTGCGGGCGAACCGTCAGTTCCGGGTGAGTTTCGAGGGCAACCGCTATTCGGTGCCGGCCCGCTTCGCCGGTAGCCAGGTCACCCTAAAAGCCTACCCGGACCGGCTCTGCCTGTACCACGGCGAGGACTTGATTGCCCGCCATGCGCGGTCCTTCGACCGCAACCAGGATGTCGAGGACTCCGATCATCCCAAGGCGCTGCTGGCACAGCGCCGCCATGCACGGGATGCCCAGGTACTGAAGCGCTTCCTCGGGCTCTCACCCCTGGCGGCGAAGTACCATACCGGCCTGCTGGAACGGCGCGGCAACGCCCTGGCCCACGTGCGCAAGATCGTGACCCTCGCCGAGATCCACGGCGACGAGGCGGTGCAACGGGCGATGGCCGATGCCCTGGCGTTCGAGGCCTTTAGTAGCGAGTACATCGCCCATCTGATCGAGGCCCGCGGCCGGCCCTTGCCCGAAGCCAGCCCCCTGGTGCTGATGCGGCGCCAGGATGTGCTGGAACTGGAATTGCCGCCGGCGGATTTGTCGGCGTATGCCCAGATGATGGGCGGGGAGGCGGGAGATGTCTGAAGCCACGCTGCTGGCTCACCTGCAACGCTTGCAGTTGCCGTATTTCCACCAGCAGGCTGCCCCCTTGGCGGCCCAAGCCGCCCGTGAATCCTGGAACCACGGCCGGTTCCTGGAACACCTGGCCGAGGGCGAGGTGGCGCGCCGCGACGAGGCCTTGGTCGCCCGCCGGGTGAAGGCCGCCCGGCTGCCGGGGATCAAGACCCTGGATGGATTCGATTGGAGTTGGCCGAAGAAGATCAATCGCGCCCAGGTGCAGCAGCTCTTCCGCCTGGCGTTCCTGGCGGAACACGGCAACGTAATCCTGTTGGGCGGCGTCGGGGTGGGCAAGACCCATCTGGCCATCGCGCTGGCCCATGCCGCGTGCCTGCAGGGGAAGACGGCGCTGTTCACCAGCGCCATCGACATCGTCAACGCCCTGGCCGCCGCCCAGGCTACCGGCGGGATCAAGCGCGAGATGGCACGGTTGATGAAACCCGCCCTGCTGGTGGTGGACGAGTTGGGGTATCTGCCCATCGGCAAGTTCGGCGCCGATGCCCTGTTCCAGGTGATCAGCCAGCGCTACGAGCGGGGTTCGACGGTCATCACCAGCAACCGCGCCTTCAAGCATTGGCCGGAGATCTTCAAGAACGACAGCACCCTGACTTCAGCGTGCTCGACCGCCTGCTGCATCACGCCGAGTCCCTCGTGATCGAGGGGCCCAGCTACCGCATGCGCGACCAGGCCGAAACCTGATCCTCCTCTCTCTCCAATAGGCTCTCCGCCATACCCTCTCCTGAGGGCCGGCGGCTTCCCTTTGCTATGCCGCCCGGCAGTTCACACCGCCCGCTCCCTCGGCACTCCGCGCCAGATTCACACCAGCTGATTCAAGCCATATTGGCGGCGGCGCGGACACAGGGCATCCACGCTCTTCTCGCCCTGGGCCAGCGTCTCCAGCAGGTCCAGACGATTCGGGCTGGCGGCTTGGCAACGCGGGCGAATTGCTCGAACAGTTTTTTCTTGGGGCTCATGCACTCAGATTACCCGTACTGGCCATTCTTCAGAAATCGTAAATGTGGCTGCCATAAGAACAAGCCGGGTGATATATTCTAGCGACCGTTTGATCTTTGGAGTGTTTTAATGAGCGATGCGGGCAGACAGGTGAAGGACGTGCTTTACGGCCAGGTGGCACGCATCGGTAAGGCCATGGCCAGTCCCAAGCGGCTGGAATTGATCGAACTCCTGTGCCAGGGGGAAAAGCCGGTGGAGCAACTCGCCCGGGAAGCCTCCATCTCCCTCAAGTTGGCCAGCGCCCATCTGAAGGATTTGCGCCAAGCGCATCTGGTGGAAACCCGGCGGGAGGGGAAGAACATCCACTACAGCCTGACCGGCGAGGCAGTGGCGGACTTCTGGGTCGCCATTTGCTCCCTGGCCGAGGATCGGCTGCTGGAGTTGCGCGCGGCCCTCGCCCGGTTGGCGGAGGACGTGAACCAGTTGACCCCGGTGAACCGGGAAGATCTTCTGGTCCAGGCCGAACGTGATGAATTGACTGTGCTGGACGTGCGTCCCGAGACGGAGTTCCAGGCCGGCCATCTGCCCTATGCCCAGTCCATGCCCATCGACGAATTGCACAAGCGGCTCGCCGAACTCCCCCGTGACAAGCCGGTGGTGGCCTATTGCCGAGGGCCCTTCTGCCTGATGGCCAGGGAGGCTGTGGAACTGCTGCGCCAGGAAGGTTTCCGGGCCTTTCGCCTGGAAGACGGGGTGGCCGAGTGGCGCGCCGGCGGCCACCCCGTAGTAGTCTGATCAAGACGCGCTGTCCTCTGGAGAACAGAGATGTTCCGCATATTGGTGATTTTGAACGACGCCCCCTACGGCTCGGAACGCAGCTACAACGGCCTGCGCCTGGCGGATTCCCTGGCACGACGCGAAGCTGTGGAGGTGCGCGTGTTTCTGATGGGCGATTCGGTGATGTGCGCCAAGTCCGGCCAGATCACGCCCCAGGGCTACTACAACGTCGAACGAATGTTGAAACCGGTGTTGCGCCACGGCCAGGTGGCCACCTGCGGCACCTGCATGGAGGCGCGCGGCATGACGCCGGACATGCTGGCCGAGGGCGTGCACAAGGGCACCCTGGAGGAATTGACCGACTGGACCCTGTGGGCCGATCGCATCCTGGATTTCTGAGGGATTGCCCATGCGCACCCTGTTCATCCTCAATGACGCGCCCTACGGCGACGAGCGCCCCTACAACGCCCTGCGCCTGGCCCAAGCCGTGTCCCATGAGCCGGAGCAGGAAATCCGGGTGTTTCTGATGGGCGATGCGGTGTTCATCGCCAAACGTAACCAGAAACCGCCCAACGGCTTCTACAACCTGCAGGTCATGCTGGGCAAGATCATCCGCCTCGCCCCGGAACGGGTGGATGTGTGCGGCGTCTGCATGGACGCCCGCGGCATGGCGGACGAGGAACTCATACCCGGCACCCAGCGCGGCACCATCGAGAAGCTGGCGTACTGGACCAATTGGGCCGACACGGTCCTGACCTTTTGACCCCATAAGAGGAGACTCCCATGTTTTTCCGCCAACTGGCCACCCGTGAGGCCACCCTGTCCTACCTGTTTGGCTGCGGCTCCTGCAATGTCGCGGTTGCGGTCGATCCCGTGCTCGGCGACGAGGACTGATTCCTGGCCGAAGCTGCCAAGCAGAACGTCAAGATCACCCATGTCATCGATACCCACGTCCACGCCGACCATTACTCTGGCGGCCGCGCGCTGGCGGAGAAATGCGGTGGCGTTTACTGCCTGCACGAATCCAACAACGGGCGCGTCAACTTCCCAGTCGAGCCGCTGAAAGATGGCCAACGCATCGACGTCGGCAACGTCTGGATTGACGTGCTGCATACACCCGGCCACACACCGGACTCCATCTGCCTGCTGGTCACCGACAAGCGCCGCATGGGCGATGCAAACCCTGAACCCTGGTTTGTCTTAACCGGCGACACCCTGTTCGTCGGCTCGATCGGACGCCCCGACCTGGCCGGCAAGGAAACTGAAATGGCCGGGCAGATCTGGGACAGTGTGCATGCCAAACTGCTCACCCTGCCGAATGAAATCGAGATCTACGCCGGTCATGTCGCCGGTAGCGTGTGCGGTGCCGGTATATCCGGAAAGCCTGCTTCCACCATCGGCTTCGAGAAGCGCTGGAATCCCATGCTGACGATGCCGCGTGAGGCCTTCGTCGATGCGCTGACCCGGGAGATCCCGCCGCGGCCGGCCGAGATTGATCGCATGGTGAAAGCCAACCTTGGTCTCGCCGCCTGACCCCATGGCCACACTCAACCACGGCATCCGCGACAACTTCAGCCAGTTCGCCCACCAGGTCGTCCAGGTGTTCTTCGTTGGCCTCACCCTGGGGATGATGCGCACTGTCGTGCCGGCACTGTCGGAGAGCGAATTCGGGGTGCCGCGCGGGTCCTTCCTGCTCCTCACCAGTTTCGTGGTGGCCTTCGGGGTGGTGAAAGGCTCCCTCAACTTCGTCGCCGGGCGCCTGTCCGAGCGGATCGGCCGCAAGAGGGTGCTGTTCTGGGGTTGGCTGTCCGCTGTGCCGATCCCCGTGATGATCTATTTCGCGCCGTCCTGGGGCTGGATCGTCGCCGCCACGGTGCTGCTGGGCGTGAACCAGGGCTTCACCTGGTCCATGACCCAGACTTCCAAGCTGGATCTGGCCCGGGGCGACCAGCGCGGCTTCGCCATCGGCGTCAACGAGTTCGCCGGCTACGTCGGCGTGGCCATCGCCGGCATCGTCACCGCCTATCTGGCGCAACACTTCGGCGCCCGTACCGGCCTGCTCTGGTTTGGCCTCGCGTCCATCGGCGCGGCGGGCCTGGCCACCTTCCTGTGGGTGGAGGAAACCCTGCCCTGGGCGCGCCTGGAGGCGAAGCAGCACGCCGCCTCGACCGGGCCCAAGCCGCGCTACCCGGGCAACGTCTCCGCCCGGCCCTCCACCTGGGAGATGTTCACCCTCATGTCCTGGCGCGACCGGCGCCTGGCTGCCTTCTGCCAGGCCGGCCTGGTGGAGAAGTTCGTCGATGCCTGGATGTGGGTGATCTACCCGGTCTGGCTGTTCCAGCGCGGCGTGCCGCTGCCGC
>CAIXFP010000058.1 GCA_903918705.1 uncultured Pseudomonadota bacterium | reverse complement strand
CGCCGTGATGGACGGTTGGCTGATCACGCGCAGGTGGGTCTTGTCCTTGAGCAGCTTCAATGCGCTGGTGACGTTGGCGCCGGCATAGGAAAGCGTGAAAGCCGGGTTCGTGAGGGCGCCGGCGCCGGCGGCGCCGGAGATGGCCAACGTCGTCTTGTTGTTGTTGCCGAATATCCGGCTCCAGTCGATGCCATAGGCCATCTCGTCGGTCAGCGTGACTTCCACGACCGCGGCCTGAATCTCGACGCGGCGCATGGCGGCCTGGGTATAGCGGTTCAGGAAGTCCCGCACCCGTTCCAGCGCCGGCCCTGGGCCACGCACCATGATGAGGCCGGCGTCGCTGGCCACATTCACACCGGCATTGGCCCCGGCGAGCTGGGTGACGAACATCGCCAGGGCCTGCGCGTTATTGCCCGACTCGCCGGTCACCTTGAATTTGGCCTCGATGCCGCCCACCGCGCCGACGGCCTGCGAACCGCCGCCGCTACTGCCCGATGAGCCGCCGCCGGCCGACACCGGGTTGCCGCCCACGGCATACTCGGCCTTGAGTTTGGCCATGACATGTGGCGGCAGGCGGAAGGTGTACACGGCCTGATCGGCCACGGTGACACTGCGGGTGTGCGGGTCGACCACCGCCACCAGGCCGGCAGCCAGGGCGGCCCGGCGCAGCGCGTATTCCGGGGAGACCCGGGACAGCTTGATGCCCACGACGCGAGTCCGGTCGACGTCGCTGGAGAACGCCAGCGCATAGCCATAGCGCTCGGCGAGGCTGGCCAGAACGTCCGCCACCTTGCCCGCCATGTCCATGTGCACATTGCCGGCATCGGGATCCAGGTCGGTGGGCTGGATGTCCGGCACCTGGGCGGCGGAATCCACCTCGACCACGCCAATTCTGCGGTCGCTCCCCTTGATCTCCGAAACGGCCGACCCGACGGAATGGGCGGCCTCCTGAGCCAACTCGACGGTTTTTGCGGGATTGCCGGTTGCGCAGGCCGTCAGCAGCAGGGCAATGCAGAAAGGGGAGCAAGATCGGGCCAAACGAGAGTGCTGGATCACGGGGGTTACCTCACGTAGAGCGTTTTGTCGGAGCGGGCGTAGATGCCGTGCAGGGCGTGCGCGCGCAGCACCGCATCGGCCACGGACAGAGGGGTGTCGCCCGTGTACTCACCGGAAACCGTGGCCACACTGCCCACATCCCCGGCGCCCCACACCAGGGCCAAGCCGTGGCCGCGCAGGAAATCGCGCAGGGCATAGGCGGCCAGGTCGGCGCTGGTGAGTTTCAGGGTGAAGGCGGCGTGCGAGAGGGCTTTGACGGGTTCTTCGGGCTTGGGCGTGGCGACGACTAGCTTGGCGGAAAGCGCGACGGCGGGGCCAATGGGAGCGGCAGGTGCCAGAGACGTCGGCAGTGTGGCCACGGATTCCGAACCAACAATGGAGCCCGGTTTGGCATCCGCCACCTTCCTGTGCACCACCACCACACCGTTATTCTCTTCCCAGGCGAGGCCGAGCGACTCGGTGAGCCTGTCCAGAACGACAGGCAGGCGGCCCGAGACACTTCTGGCCGTGACCAGCGCGTGGACATCGTCCTGGAAGGCCATGGACAACCCGGCTTGTGCGCCGATTCTCGCGAATGCTTCCTGAACCGGGATCGCCTCGAAGTTCAGCCCGGAGACCCGTGCATCGGCGAAATTGCCCGCCTGCGCGGCACCCAGCACAAGGCAAGCGACCACGAGCACCAGAAGTAGGTGACAGCGCCTCATACCGACACCCCTGAGCCATTGCGAATGAAGACGATGTCGGCTCTGGGCGTGCTCGCCGCAGGCACCAGAGAAACGGGTGCGAAACGAACCTTCTCTTGCGGAATACCGGCTGACACCAGTGCCGCCACGGCCTTGCGCGCTCGCGAGTTGGCGTCCTGCTGGCGCGCAGTCGGGTCGGCCAGATTGCTGTAGCCACGGACGATCAGGTAGTCGCAGGCCGTCGATTCGGTCAAAGCCATGCTGATCGTGACCCGATCGGAGAGGCGGGTGTCGGCGTCCGTCCCGTTGAATCCGATGGCCAGGCGGTTCGTTACCCTGCCGCCGACGGTCGGTGAGGGCGATGCCGGCAGGGACACCAGGATCATGTGCCCAGCGCCGTCATCTGCTTGCG
>CAIXFP010000057.1 GCA_903918705.1 uncultured Pseudomonadota bacterium | reverse complement strand
TCAATACGCCCTTGCCGAGGTAGCGGGATTTGTCGCCATCACGCAGCTCGATGGCTTCACGGCTGCCGGTGGAGGCACCCGATGGCACAGCGGCGCGGCCAAGCACGCCGGTTTCCAGGAGAACATCGGCTTCTACGGTAGGGTTGCCGCGGGAATCCAGGATTTCGCGGGCGATGACATCTACGATAGCGCTCAATTTCTTTCCTTCATTTCAATTAGGCGGCTGTTTACCGCCGGTTACAGGCGGGCTTCGATAAAGCCCCGTTGTTTCACCAAGGCATCGATGTCCTTGAGGGTATGCAGCAATTCTTTCATCAAGTGCAGCGGCCAGGCGTTGGGACCGTCGGACAAGGCCTGGTCCGGGTTCGGATGGGTTTCCGCGAACAGGCCGGCAACTCCCACGGCGACCGCCGCCCGCGCCAGCACCGGCACAAACTCGCGCTGGCCGCCGGAACGGTCGCCCTGCCCGCCCGGCTGCTGCACCGAGTGGGTGGCGTCGAACACCACGGGGCAACCGGTATCGCGCATGATGGCAAGACCACGCATGTCGGAAATCAGGGTGTTGTAGCCGAAGGAGACTCCGCGCTCGCACACCATGATGGTGTCGGCGCCGGCGTTGGCGTCCTTCGCCTTGGCCACCACGTTGGCCATGTCGCCCGGCGCCAGGAACTGGCCCTTCTTGATGTTCACAGGCTTGCCCGAGGCGGCGCAGGCCTGGATGAAATCGGTCTGCCGGCAAAGGAAGGCCGGGGTCTGCAACACGTCCACCACCGCCGCCACCGGGGCGATCTCCGCTTCGGTGTGGATGTCGGTGAGCACCGGCACGCCGACCTGCCGCTTCACTTCCGCCAGGATCCGCAGTCCCTCGTCCAGCCCCAACCCACGGAAGGACTTGCCGGAGGAGCGGTTGGCCTTGTCGAAGGAGGACTTGTAGATGAAGGGAATGCCCACCTCGGCGCATATTTCCTTCAGGGCACCGGCGGTTTCCAGGGCCATCTGCTCCGATTCGATGACGCAGGGGCCAGCGATGAGGAACAGAGGATGGCCGAGGCCGACTTCAAAACCGCAGAGTTTCATGGCTTGCCCTGTAATTGGTCCAACACCCTCTGAAGTAGCACGCGGTCCATCACGTCCTTGTCCCGCACCGTTTGCTTGGTCCGCAGCAATCCTTCCAGGGAGACAGTATTGACCGGGATGCCATCCAGGTCGACGACCTCGCGATAACGTTCCAGAGTCTCATAGGTTTCACCACAGGCATTGAACATCACATCCACCACGAACTCGTCCGCCACACGGATGTTGTCACCTTCCTCGAACCAGGCGGGATCGATTTCCGCGCACGCCTGCTCGGGCAACACCAGCAAGGCGCGCTTGAGCTTCTCCGCCTCGTCGCGCGAGGCCGGCAGCAGCAGATCGATATCCGTGGTCGCCCGGTAATAGCCGTGCGCGTAGAGCGCATAGCCGCCGATCAGCAGATAGGACACCTGGTGTTCGTTCAGAGATCGCAACACGGTTTTCAGATCATCCAGGTTCGCGGGTCGCGCATAGCGTGGCTCGTCCCGATCCACATCAGCCATGACGGGCAAATTGCAAGGCGGCCATTGTAGCGACCACACAGTCATTCCAATGCCGATTGGCCTCATCGTGCGTTTTGTAACGATAAAGTCCTCTCGGAAAGTGCAGGGATGACTGGAAGCGCTGCATTTCGCTGTTGAAAACGGCGCCTTCGCGCAGCAGTTCTGCCGAGGCATGGAAAGAGATTTCCCGTTCACGACGCTTGCCAACCATCCTCACGGCCGGCCCTTCTGCGCCAGCGCCGCTTCCACGAAGGCCTTGAACAAGGGATGGCCGTCGCGCGGGTTGGAGGTGAATTCCGGATGGAACTGGCAGCCCACGAACCAGGGATGCACCTCGCGCGGCAACTCCACCATCTCGCACAGGTCGGTGCCGGGGGCGCGGCCGGAAACCTTGAGGCCGGCATCTTCCAGCCTGCCGCGCAGGGCGTTGTTGACTTCGTAGCGGTGGCGATGGCGCTCGACAATCTGGTCGCGGCCGTAGACCGCGCGCGCCAGGGAACCGGCTTCCAGCAGGCAGATCTGGCCGCCCAGACGCATGCTGCCACCCAGGTCGGAGTCGGCGCTGCGGTGTTCGAAATGGCCGTCGGCGGTAAGCCATTCGGTGATCAGGCCGATGACCGGATAAGGGGTGTCCTGCTCGAATTCGGTGGAGTGGGCACCGGCCATGCCGGCCACGTCGCGGGCGTATTCCACCACGGCCAACTGCATCCCCAGGCAGATGCCCAGGTAAGGCACCTGGTGCTCGCGGGCGTAGCGGATCGCGCAGATCTTGCCCTCGGTACCGCGCTTGCCGAAGCCGCCGGGCACCAGGATGGCGTCCATGCTCGCCAGGGCGGCGCAGCCTTCCCGCTCCAGCGCCTCGGAGTCGATGTAATGGATGTTGACCTTGCTATGGGTGTGGATGCCGGCGTGGACCAGGGATTCCGACAGCGACTTGTACGACTCGGTGAGATCCACGTACTTGCCGACGAAAGCCACGTCCACCTCATGCTGCGGGTGTTCCAGGGCATCCACCAGGCGCTTCCATACGGACAGGTCGGCCGCCTTCGCCAGGATGCCGAGCTTGTGGCAGACGATCTCGTCCAGCATCTGGTCGTGCAGCATGGCCGGGATCTTGTAGATGGAGGTAGCGTCCAGGGCCTCGATCACCGCCTCCGGCATCACATTACAGAACAGGGCGATCTTGCGCCGCTCTTCCACGGGAATCGGCCGATCGGCGCGGCACAGCAGCACGTCGGGCTGGATGCCGATCTCGCGCAATTCCTTCACCGAATGCTGGGTCGGCTTGGTCTTGAGTTCGCCCGCGGTGGGAATGTAGGGCAGCAGAGTCAGGTGGATGTAGCAACAACCGGTCTTGCCTTCCTCGATGCCCATCTGGCGGATGGCTTCCAGAAACGGCAGGGATTCGATGTCGCCCACGGTGCCGCCGACCTCGATGATGGCCACGTCGGCCCCCTCGGCGCCGCGCTTGATGTAGGCCTTGATCTCGTCGGTGATATGCGGGATGACCTGAACTGTCTTGCCCAGGTACTCGCCACGCCGCTCCTTCTTGATCACCGACTCGTAGATCTGGCCGGTGGTGAAGTTGTTGCGCCTG
>CAIXFP010000056.1 GCA_903918705.1 uncultured Pseudomonadota bacterium | reverse complement strand
GGAACCGGTCCGCGATGTAACGGCTGGAGAGCTGCACAGCCTCCACCAGGGCCGCATCGCGGATGCGGACACCGTGGTGCAGCTCGTAGCGTTCCTTCAGGCCACGAAGGATGGAGATGGCGGCCTCCAGGCTGGGCTCCTCCACGAAGACCGGCTGGAAGCGCCGCTCCAGGGCGGCGTCCTTCTCGATGTATTTGCGGTATTCGTCCAGCGTCGTGGCGCCGATGCAGTGCAGTTCGCCCCGCGCCAGGGCGGGTTTCAGCATGTTGCCGGCGTCGATGGCTCCTTCCGCCTTGCCGGCGCCCACCATGGTATGCAGTTCGTCGATGAACAGGATGATGCGGCCTTCATCGGCGGACACCTCCTTCAATACCGCCTTCAGCCGTTCCTCGAACTCGCCGCGATACTTGGCCCCCGCCAGCAGCCCCGCCATGTCCAGCACCAACAGCCGCTTGCCCTTCAGGGTTTCCGGCACCTCGCCGTTGACGATGCGCTGGGCCAGGCCCTCGACGATAGCGGTCTTGCCCACGCCGGGCTCGCCGATCAGCACCGGGTTGTTCTTGGTGCGCCGCTGCAGGACCTGGATGGCGCGGCGGATTTCGTCGTCGCGGCCGATCACCGGGTCCAGCTTGCCCTGGCGCGCCCGGTCGGTGAGGTCCAGGGTGTATTTCGCTAACGCCTGGCGCTGGCCTTCGGCCTCCTGGTTATCCACGCCCTCGCCGCCGCGTACCTCTTGAATCGCGGCTTCCAGCGCCTTGCGGTTGCCCCCGTTCTCGCGCAGCAACCGGCCGGCCTCGCCCTTGTCGTCCACGGCGGCCAGCAGAAACAGTTCCGAGGCGATGTATTGGTCGCCCCGTTTGCTGGCTTCCTTGTCGGTGAGATTGAACAGATTCACCAGTTCCTTGGACGGCTGAATCTCGCCGCCCGCGCCTTCCACCTTGGGCAGGCGATTCATGGCGGTTTGCAGGCCGGCCACCAAAGTCGGCAGACGCACCCCGGCCTTCTGCAGAATCGGCCGCGCCGAGCCGCCTTCCTGGTTGATCAGGGCGGCCAGCAGGTGCGCCGGCTCGATGTAGGGGTTGTCGTTGCCCAGCGCCAGGCTTTGCGCATCCTGGATGGCGGACTGGAACGGGGTGGTGAGCTTGTCGAAGCGCATGGCGTGCTCCCAATAAGGATGAATGGCTCCTAAATGGGTAGGTGAGCGAGGGTTTCAAGGGCGCCACCGGCAAGCGCCGCCGGGAGACGCGTTTATCCTGGCCGCGGTTGTCAGGATGGAATGGGGCCTCAAACCAGACTGTTCCCGCGTTAACGAGGACCAGTGGGTATCACCCGCCGGGTGAGTCATCGTAGGTTGGGCATACTGCGCTTTGCCCAACCTACGGCTTGCGGTTTCAATTGCCGGATTTGGGTTTATTCCTGCATGCGCAGCAGCCGCGCGGCCTCTTCGGCGCGGGCGTCGTCGATTTCCCGCATCACCCCGTGCAGGTCCACCGGCTTGTTGCTCTCCCTGAACTGGCCGGTCAGGGGCGAGTCGGGCAGCAGGTCGCCGTGCTCGTACAAGGCCCAGATTTCCTTGCCGTATTTCGTGTGCAACAGTTCCGGCGCGAAATGGCCGAAATAGTGGGCCAGGTTGTTCACGTCCCGCTCCAGCATGGCCTTCGCGTGGTTGTTGCCGGCGGCATCCACCGCCTGGGGCAGATCGATGATCACCGGCCCGTCCGCCCCCACCAGGATGTTGAATTCCGACAGGTCGCCGTGGATCACCCCGGCGCACAGCATCAATACCACCTGGCGCAGCAGGAACTGGAAATGCGCCGGGCGACTTCCGGAGTGAACGCCAGGTCGTTGAGACGCGGCGCCGCATTCCCGCCCTCGTCGCACACCAGTTCCATCAGCAGCACGCCGGCGTGGAAG
>CAIXFP010000055.1 GCA_903918705.1 uncultured Pseudomonadota bacterium | reverse complement strand
TATTGGCCGACGCCATCGCCAGGGTGGGCGATCCTTTCGCCCTGCACGGCTTCTGTTCCGACGGCCGCCACGACGTAAGCTACACGCGCCTCAAGGACTTCGACCAACCCTGGGATGAAACGCCCAAGGCGAAGCTGGCCGGCATGACCGGACAGCTCTCCACCCGCATGGGCGCGGCCATCCGCCATGCCGGTCATTATCTCAAGCTGCAACGCTCGGCGAAGAAGCTGCTCATCGTCATCACCGATGGCGAACCCGCCGACGTGGATGTGCGCGACCCGCAGTACCTGCGTTACGACACGAAGAAGGCGGTGGAGGAAGCGGGCCGCGCCGGCGTGGTCACCTACTGCCTGAGCCTGGACCCCCGCGCCGACCAATACGTGGCACGCATCTTCGGCCAGAGCCGCTACATGGTGGTGGACCACGTGCAGCGGCTACCAGAGAAGCTGCCTTTACTCTATGCGGGGCTGACGCGGTAAGCGGCGCAGCGCGGGGAGGCCCGCCGGTGGGCCTGCACGATTTCGGCCCACGGAGGTACCGACCACGCGCCGATCCAGACCAGTCCCAGGTTTTTTCCCACCCGTCCGCGCCCGGCGCCGCCCCCTTGGCTATGATGGAGGCCTGTTCCCCGAACAACCGCGTCTCATCATGCCCCCCTCCCGCACCCTGACCATCGACGGCAACGAAGCCGCCGCCCGCATCGCCTATCTCTGCAACGAAGTCATCGCCATCTACCCCATCACCCCGTCGTCCAACATGGGCGAATGGGCGGACGAGTGGGCCTCGAAAGGCCAGCCCAACCTCTGGGGCAGCCCGCCGAAAGTCATCGAGATGCAGTCGGAAGCGGGGGCGGCCGGCGCCCTGCACGGCGCTCTGACCGGCGGAGCCCTGGCCACCAGCTTCACCGCCAGCCAGGGTCTGCTTCTGTTCATCCCCAACATGTACAAGATCGCCGGCGAGCTGACGCCCTTTGTCCTGCACGTTGCGGCCCGGGCCCTGGCGACCCACGCCCTGTCCATCTTCGGCGACCATTCCGACGTCATGGCCTGCCGCGCCACCGGTTTCGCCATGTTGGCGGCGGGGAGCGTGCAGGAAGCCCACGACTTCGCCCTCATCGCCCAAGCCACCAGCCTTGAAGGCCGCATCCCGGTGCTGCATTTCTTCGACGGCTTCCGCACCTCCCACGAGGTGGCCAAGATCGTCGAGATCGAGCGCGACACGGTGCGGGCCATGATGGACGACGGACTGGTAGCCGCCCACCGCGCTCGCGCCCTCTCGCCCGAACGCCCCACCCTGCGCGGCACCTCGCAGAACCCGGACGTGTTCTTCCAGTCCCGCGAGCGCGCCAACGGCCATTACGACGCCTTCCCCGGCATCGTCCAGGCCGCCTTCGACCGCTTCGCCGCCCTGACCGGGCGCCAGTACAAACTGTTCGAGTACGTCGGCGCGCCGGATGCGGAACGGGTGATCGTGCTCATGGGCTCCGGCGCCGAGACCGCCCACGAGACGGTGGACCATCTCGTCGCCCGGGACGAGAAGGTGGGCCTGCTCAAGGTGCGCCTGTACCGGCCCCTGGATACGGCCGCCCTGGTGGCAGCGATTCCGAAAACCGCCTGCGCCATCGCCGTGCTGGACCGCTGCAAGGAGCCGGGCGCAGACGGCGAACCGCTGTACAAGGACGTGCTCACCGCCTTCGCCAACGCAGCCGCGGACGGCGAACGCCCCATGCCGCGCCTCAGCGGCGGCCGTTACGGCCTGGGTTCCCGAGAATTCACACCGGGGATGGTGAAGGCGGTGTTCGATGCCCTGCTCCCAGCACCCGCGAAACGCCAGTTCACAATTGGCATCGACGACGATCTCACCCACCTCTCCCTGCCCTGGGACGCCGCCCTCCGCAGCGATGCTGCTCAGGCTCTGCACCATGCCGTGTTTTGGGGCCTGGGGGCCGACGGCACGGTGGCGGCCAACAAGAACTCCATCAAGATCATCGGCGAGGATACCGACTTGAACGCCCAGGGTTACTTCGTCTACGACTCCAAGAAGTCGGGTGCGGTCACGGTGTCCCACCTGCG
>CAIXFP010000054.1 GCA_903918705.1 uncultured Pseudomonadota bacterium | reverse complement strand
GGTAGGTGGGGTTGGCCTGGTGCAGGTCTTCCGGCACCCGTTGGCCATTGGTGACGTAGTGCAGCGGCAGTTCGTGGCGGATCGCCACGTCCAGCACCGGGCCGTAGGTAAGGGCTTCGTCGATCTTGGTGAGGATGCAGCCGATCAGGCCGGGGCCGGCATATGCCCGCGCCACTTCCTCCAGGGTCACGCCCTGGCTGGGAGCGCCCAGCAGGAGCAGGCGCTTCACGGCGCGCTCCTCCCCATCGTTCTGGCCGCAGAGCAGGGCCACCTGCTCCGCCACCCGCTTGTCGCGCTGGCTCATGCCCACGGTGTCGATCAGCACCAGGTGGCGGCCGGCCAGGTCGGCCAGGGTCAGTTCCAGGTCGTTTTCGTCGCGCACGGCGAACACCGGGGTGCCGAGGATGCGGCCGTAGATGCGCAACTGGTCCTGGGCGCCGATGCGGTAGGTGTCGGTGGTGACCAGGGCCACCCGAGCGGCGCCGTGGCGCAGCACCGCGCGTGCCGCCAGCTTGGCCACGGTGGTGGTCTTGCCCACCCCGGTGGGGCCCACCAGGGCATAGACGCCGCCCCGCTCGACGATGTCCTGCTCCGCCGTGGCGATGCGCAGGTTGTGGCCGATGGCCGCCTTCACCCACTTGAGGGTCCGCATCAAATCGGTTTCCCCTTGCGGCAGGCTGTCCAGCAATTGCCGCGCGAAGGCGCTGGAAAAGCCGGCGGCGAGCAGGCGCTTCATGGTCTCGGCGCGGAGCGGATCGCGCCGGGTCAGGTCGTTCCAGGCGAAGCCGGCCAGTTGCCCTTCCACCAGGCCGCGCAGCATGCGGATCTCCCGGGCCAGTTCGTGCACTTCCGGCTGCGGCGGCGCTTCCGCGGGGGACGGGCGCGCGGTGGGAGGCGCCGCAGGCGAGGCGGGAGGCGGGTGCGCAGCGGGGGCCGTTCGGGCCGTCCGGCTCTGTGCCTGGCGTGCCGGCGACGGACGGATCAGGGACGCATCGCGCTGCGCCAGGTAATCGGCGAAGGCGGTCAATTGCGGGCTGACGTCCTCCAGGCTCATCTGGCGCGGCGGCGGCGGTTCGGGAGCCGGCGGCGGCGGGCGCGGCGCGTGAGTCAGCACCGGGCCGGCCGGCTCCGCCTGGGCGGTGAGGTTGGCCATGTCCAGGTCGGCCACGGCGATGATCTCGACGCCGCCGGCCACCTGCCGGTTGGACAGGATGATGGCGTTGGCGCCGAGGGCGTCGCGCACCTGGCGCAGGGCGTCGCGGGTGGTGGCGGCGTAGAACTTCTTGATCATCGCGAGCGGGTCCGCAATTCGAATCCGTTCATGGATTGGCGCCGATCAGGCTGATGATGCGGATGCTCTTGCCATCCGGCACCTCGGCGTGGGACAGCACCTTGAGGCTGGGCGCCGAGCGGCGCAGGAAGCGGGCGAGAATGGCGCGGATGGCGGGCGGGGACAGCAATACCGCAGGCAAGCCCGCATTTTCCTGGCGTTCCACCGCCTGCACCGTTTCCCGCACCAGCCGTTCGGCCAATCCGGGTTCCAGTCCGGCACCCGCGTCGCCGCGGGTGGCCAAGGCTTGCATCAGGATGTGCTCCAG
>CAIXFP010000053.1 GCA_903918705.1 uncultured Pseudomonadota bacterium | reverse complement strand
CGATCCGAAGTTGTGCGGCGCTCAGATCCGCTACCTCATCAACAGTGAGCGCGGCATTCTGGGCGGATTGAGCTTCAGCGCCGCCGCCTTGCGTCTGCGGGAGCGCGATGAGCACATCGGCTGGACAGAAGGCCAACGCAAGGCCGGCCTGCAGCAGATCGTCAATAACAGCCGGTTCCTGATCTCGCCGCAGGTGAAGGTGCACAATCTGGCCTCCCACGTGCTGGCGATGGCGACCCGGCGCTTGGCCCAGGACTGGCAGAAGCTCTATGGCTACGAGCCCGTTCTGGTCGAGACCTTTGTGGACAGTACCCAGTACGAGGGGACCTGCTACGCGGCTGCCAACTGGGAGCTGTTGGGGCATACCCAAGGCCGCGGTCGGCAGGACACGGCGCGCGAGGCGGAAGTAGCCCGCAAGCGGGTGTTCCTGTATCCCCTGAAGGACAACTGGCGCCGGATCCTGACGACCCCGGTAGACTTGCCGCGCCTGCTGCCGGATGCGCGTCGGCAAACGCCGCTGGACTGGGCCGCGGAGGAGTTCGGCCGCTGCCAGTTGGCGCCGCGCCTGACGGATCGGCTGCTGGGCATCGCCCGTGACCTGATGGCACGGCCCAACACGACCCTGCCGCAGGCCTGCGGGGACGAAACGCGCACCCGAGCGGCGTACCGATTCATGGCTCACTCCGACGTCACCTTCGAGAGCATCCTGCAGCCGCACTACGCGGCCACCGAGGCCCGGATTGCACAATTGCCGTCCGGTGCGGTGGTGCTGGTGCCGCAGGACACCACGAGCCTGAACTACAGCCATATCCGCGAGGCGGTCGGCCTGGGGCCGATCGGTGCCAAGGCCGATGGCGCGCAGGGTCTGCATCTGCACAGCAGCCTCGCCGTGGATACCCAAGGCGTGCCGTTGGGCTTCCTGGAGGCCGAGTGCTGGGCCCGGGATCCGGAACTGCATGGTCAACGCCCGTCGGGCCCGCGGGTGCCGATCGAAGATAAGGAGAGCGCGCGCTGGCTGCGCCACTACCGGACCATCAGCGCCGTGCAACGGCGCCAGGCGGGCGTGACGCTGGTGAGCGTGGGGGACCGGGAGGCGGACATCTATGAGCTGTTTGCCGACGCCGCACAGAGCCCAGGCGGAGCCCATTTGCTGGTGCGGGCCCGTCACGACCGGCAGGTCACCGATCAGGAATCGGAGGAAAGTGCCCGCCTGTTCCGGACCTTGCAGGGCCAGTCGCAGGCTGGCGTCTACGAGTTGGCGCTGCCCCGCATCAAGGGCCGGGCGGCACGGGTTGCCACCCTGACGGTGCGCTTTGCGGCCCTGACGATGCACGCTCCGCAAGGCTGCCCGTCTGCATTGGCCAGTCTGCCCATCGCCGGTGTGCTGATCCGCGAAGAAACCCCGCCGGCCGGCACAACCCCGATCGAGTGGATGCTGCTCACCACCCTGCCGGTCACCACGGCCGAGCAGGCCATCGAGAAGGCACGCTGGTACGCCGAGCGCTGGAACATCGAAGTGTTCCACCGCACCCTCAAGACGGGCTGCCGGATCGAGGATCGGCTGCTGACCGAAGGTGACCGGCT
>CAIXFP010000052.1 GCA_903918705.1 uncultured Pseudomonadota bacterium | reverse complement strand
TGGGCATCAAAACGGTGGCGGTGCATTCCGAGGCCGATGCCGAAGCCAAATACGTGCGTCTGGCCGATGAATCGGTCTGTATCGGCCCGCCGCCTTCCGCCAAGAGTTACCTGCACGTGCCCTCGATCATCGCCGCCGCTGAAGTCACCGATGCGGAAGCGATTCATCCGGGCTACGGCTTCCTGTCGGAGAACGCCGATTTCGCCGAACGGGTGGAAAACTCCGGTTTCGTGTTCATCGGTCCGCGTCCGGAAACCATCCGCCTGATGGGCGACAAGGTCTCCGCCAAGGACGCCATGAAGGCCGCCGGGGTGCCGGTGGTGCCCGGCTCCGAGGGCGCCCTGGGCGAGGATACGGATGAATGGATCAAAATGGCCCGCGACATCGGCTACCCGGTCATCATCAAGGCGGCGGGCGGCGGCGGCGGCCGCGGCATGCGCGTGGTGCACACCGAGGCGCATCTGCTCCAGTCGGTGCAACTGACCCAGGGCGAGGCGGCGGCCGCCTTCGGCAACCCCGTGGTGTACATGGAAAAATTCCTGGGCAACCCGCGCCACATCGAGATCCAGGTGCTCTCCGACTCCCTCGGCAATGCCATCCACCTGGGCGAGCGCGACTGCTCCATGCAGCGCCGCCACCAGAAGGTGCAGGAAGAGGCGCCGGCGCCGGGCCTGGACCCGAAGCTGCGCAACAAGATCGGCGAGCGCTGCGCCGAAGCCTGCCGCAATATCGGTTATCGCGGCGCCGGCACCTTCGAGTTCCTCTACGAGGACGGCGAGTTTTTCTTCATCGAGATGAACACCCGGGTGCAGGTGGAACACCCGGTAACGGAACTGATCACCGGCGTGGACATCGTCCAGGAAAGCATCCGCATCGCCGCGGGCCTGCCGCTCGCCAACAAGCAGAAGGACATCCAGTTCCGCGGCCACGCCTTCGAATGCCGGATCAACGCGGAAGACCCGGCCACCTTCATGCCCTCGCCCGGCCGCATCAGCCTCTATCACGCCCCCGGTGGCCCCGGCGTGCGGGTGGACTCCCACGTATTCCAGAACTACTACGTGCCGCCCCACTACGATTCCATGATCGGCAAGCTGATCACCTATGGCGCCACTCGTGAGCAGGCCATCGCCCGCATGCGCATCGCCCTGTCCGAGATGGTCGTCGAGGGCATCAAGACCAACATCCCCCTGCACATGGACCTGCTCATGGACCAGGCAGTGCTGGAGGGCGGCTGCAGCATCCATTACCTGGAAAACAAGCTGGGGATGAACAAGCATTGATGGAGCGGCGGCGTCTCGCCGGCGTTTTTTAATCAGGCCCACGAAGCCGGTGAAGCGCCGGCGCTACAAGGAATCATGCCCTGGCTCTCACTGAAACTCGCGGCGAATCAGGACGAGGCCGAAGGCCTGGCCGACGCACTGATGGACACCGGCGCCCTTTCGGTCTCCATCGAGGACCGTGACGCCGGCACCGCGGCGGAAGCGCCCCAGTTCGGCGAACCCGGCCTGGACGAACCCCGCGCCTGGGCGCACAACTGGGTGGTGGCGCTGCTGGAGGCGAACGCCGACCTTCCAGCCCTGTTCGCGCAACTGGGCCTGGCCGCCGACCACGAACATCGGGTCGAAGAGGTCAAGGAACAGGACTGGGTGCGCCTGACCCAGTCCCAGTTCGACCCCATTCCCATTTCCGAACGCCTTTGGATCGTGCCGTCCTGGCACACCGCCCCCGATCCGCAAGCCATCACCCTGGTGCTGGACCCGGGCCTGGCCTTCGGCACCGGCAGCCACCCCACCACGCGACTGTGCCTGCAATGGCTGGAAGCCAACCTGAAGGGCGGCGCATCGGTCCTGGACTATGGCTGCGGCTCCGGCATCCTTGCCATCGCCGCGGTCAAGCTGGGCGCCGGCCAGGTCGTGGGTGTCGACGTGGATGCCCAGGCGGTGACCGCCTCCCGCGACAACGCCGAACGCAACCAGGTGACGGCCGCTTTCTCCCTGCCCGACGCCGCCCCGGCCGGCCAGTTCGACGTGCTGGTGGCCAACATCCTCACCAATCCGTTGAAAGCCCTGCTGCCGCTCCTGGCGGCGCGGGTGCGGCCGGGCGGGCGCATCGCCCTGTCCGGCATCCTGGCGGAACAGGGCGAGGAGGTCATGGCCCTCTACGGCCAGGCCTTCGCCATGCGGCTATGGCGCGAGGCGGAAGGCTGGGTGTGTCTGGAAGGCCGCAAGACCTGAGCGCGCCTCCGCATGCTGACCACCTGCCCCGAATGCCGCACCACCTTCCGCGTCACCCAGGATCATCTGGGCCTGCGCCGCGGCCTGGTGCGCTGCGGCCATTGTGGAGTGGTGTTCAACGCCTATGACAGCCTGCTGGCGGAACTGGTGGCGCCACCCGACCAGCCAGACCGGCACGAGGCGCTTCCTGGCGAGGAGGGCCTGAGCGAGGGCGAAGTGCCGGAACTGCGAGCGACGCCCCAGGAAGACGACATGGCGGCCGCTGCAGCGGCGCTCCCGGTGGCCCCCGCGCCGCCGACTCAACCGCTTCAAACTACATTACAAGAACGGTCTTTCAAGTAAATGCTTCTTCTGTTGTGGTTCAATACACATTGAATAAATCAGCGTTTCAAGGTTCAG
>CAIXFP010000051.1 GCA_903918705.1 uncultured Pseudomonadota bacterium | reverse complement strand
GCGCTGGCCGATCAAATTGGCCGCGAACAGGCCGGTGAGTACGATGACCACGCCGGTGAGGATCACACCCAGGCCGGGGATCCGGACACCCAGCCAGGCATCGGGCCGCCAGCTCGCCGGCAGCAGCAACAAGGTCTGATCCATGGCCCCGAGCAGGGCGGACAGCACCCAGATGGTGATGCCCAGAGGCACCCAGATCAGCAGGCCGGTGATGAAGTAGCGTTTCATGGCGAGTAGGCGGCGCGGATAAAACGAAGGGCGGAGACGCAGCTCCGCCCTGTTTCACCGCAAGTGCATCGGGTCAGCCGGTGCAGGCCGGACAGGCACCGGTGCCGCAAGCAGGGGAAGGCGCTTCCGGCTTGTTCTTGAAATCGGTGGCGTAATAACCATTGCCCTTGAGCTGGAAGCCGGCGGCGGTAACTTGCTTGGCGTAGGTGGCCTGGCCGCAGGCGGGGCAGGTGGCGAGCGGGGCATCGCTCATTTTCTGCATGACATCCTGCTCATGGCCGCAGGAAGAGCACTTGTAGGCGTAGATGGGCATAGGGTTCTCCAATCCGAAGGGGCGGGATTATATCAACGGAATCTTATATTTAGTCGCCGTCGCCAGTTTCAAGGAGAGCAGCGCGCGGACTGGAAGCGGCGGAGTGTAATCCGGTGATGGCTTTACCCTCCGGAAGAGGATGCTTTTCGCTTCCACGCGAGTTCAACTGCTATATCATCGCGCTTCGCACCGATCGCTGTAGGGGGATTCGGGATGGAACACGGGGCTGGTCACAAGTTTTTTCTTGTCGGGATGGTGGTTGCCGCCACCCTGTCGACACCGGCATGGGCGTGGGAGACCGGGAGGTCGGATGCCGCGGAAGCCGGCAGACCGCGCAACGCCTCCGTCGATGTGATCCAGGAAGCGCCGGAAATGCGGATCGAGGGTAAATCCCTGTTTCCGTCCAGGCTGTTCGACCATCTCAGCAGTCTGCTCGACCGCCTGACGCCCGACACGAACCAGGCCGACGCCCAGGGCAATGACTGGCAGTTGAAACTGGCACAGCCCGAATCTCCCAAGCTGGGGGCCAGTGGCGACCCCAAGGCCTCCTCAGCCAAACCGGTGGGATTGAGCCTGCATCTGAAGTTCTGAGCGAGCCGCCGCCCGCCCTGTTCCGCGGAACCGCCTGGCACGGAGCCAAGATTTAACCCGCCGCTTGCGGTGGATTCATATACTCCGCGCGCCGTTTGTTTCCCCCATGCCCAGGAGCACCACCATGCGTTTCCGCTTTCCCGTCGTCATCATCGACGAAGACTTCCGTTCCGAGAACGCCTCCGGACTCGGCATCCGCGCCCTGGCCACGGCGCTGGAACAGGAAGGCATGGAAATCCTGGGGGTGACCAGCTACGGCGACCTGTCCTCCTTCGCCCAGCAGCAGAGCCGCGCCTCCGGCTTCATCCTGTCGGTGGACGACGACGATTTCTCCTCCGAGGAAGCCGAGGAGACCATCGCCGAGCTGCGCTCCTTCGTCCAGGAAATCCGCCACCGCAACACCGACATTCCCATCTTCCTCTACGGCGAGACCCGCACCAGCCGGCACATCCCCAACGACGTGCTGCGCGAACTGCACGGCTTCATCCACATGTTCGAGGACACCCCGGAATTTGTCGCGCGTTACATCGTGCGCGAATCCAAGGCCTATCTCGAAAGCCTGGCGCCGCCGTTTTTCCGCGCGTTGACGCATTACGCGCAGGACGGTTCGTATTCGTGGCACTGCCCCGGTCATTCCGGCG
>CAIXFP010000050.1 GCA_903918705.1 uncultured Pseudomonadota bacterium | reverse complement strand
GGTCTGGAAGAAAGCGGCCACGAAGTCCGGGATGCGGGCCTCCGGCAGCACGTTGATGCCCGCCGCCGCCTTGCGCCCGCCGCCGGTCTCGAACTGCTGGCACAGGCTGTCGGCGCCGGTCCTGCGGGCCAGGGGCGCGCGCACGCTGACCACGTAATGCCCGCGGGGCGAGCGGGTCAGCAGGGCATGGGCCCGGGTGGGGTGGGCCGTGGCCAGATCGTTGGCGTAGACACCGGATACCCGACGCGCCCAGGCGGCGTCCGGCAGGATGAACACGGCGCCGGAAGCGCGTTCCTCGCTCGGCCGGGTCGCCGCCGCCCGTGCCATGTCATCGCCATAACCGCGGCTCAGGGTGGCGAATTCCGGCGCTTCGGCGATGAAGGCGAAGGGGTCGGCGTAGGCGTGGAGGCTGCGATAAAGGATGGCCGGGTGGAAGTGGAGATCTTCCAGGCTCTCGCCGTAGCCGTTGTAGTTGAGGCATACGCCCAGTTCGCGCAACAGGTCGAGTTGGGGCGCGGCCAGTCCGAGGGGGAGGGCGGCAGTCCGGGCCGCTTCGTGCAGGTTGTCGCCGAAGGCGGCCGCCACGGCCCAGACGCGATGCCTGCCGCCCAGGTAACGATCCACCAGCAGGCTGGTGCAGACGTCGGCGGCAGTGTCGATATGGGCCTGGAAGTTCGCGTGGCTGGGTAGTTCACCGGGATGGTGGTGGTCGAACCAGCGCACTGTGACGCCTTTTCCCAGCAGTACTGCCAGGGCCGCGGCGTTCTTTTCCACGGCGATGTCCAGGGCCAGCACCGCGTCGCCGGCCTGGGCGTCGATTTTCCCGAGCAGGCCGATGTCGCGTTTGACCCCGGTGACCAGGGTGGACTCCCCCGGTTCCGCCAGGCGTATCTGGTGTAGCGCGCAGAGGCCGTCGGCATCTCCGTTGAAGGCGTCATACAACATCTTTTTCACCGTGTGCTCGTTGAGTCGTCCGTCCGCTCGTGACAGGATGCGGGCTCGTCCGTCCGAGACCGCGTCCTTGCCCCCGAATCCGCGCCCCGCCCTGTTGTTTCTGCTCCTTTATACAGGGCTGATCGCCTTCGGCAGCCTGTACCCGTTTACCGGGTTGAAAGGGCTGGAACACTGGACGGGGCAGTTTATCACGGCCCCCTTGCCCCGCTTTATCACGCGCAACGACGTGACCACCAACCTGCTGGCCTATCTGCCCCTGGGTTATGCCCTGGCCCTGCGCCTGGGGTTTCCGCGGCGGCGATTGCGCGCCATTCTTTTTGCGACGTTTGCCGGCTTCGGCCTCAGCCTGCTCATGGAAAGCCTGCAGCAGTTGATCCCCACCCGCAACGCCTCCAATCTCGATCTCTTCCTCAACAGCCTGGGCACTTGTCTCGGTGCCCTGCTGACTGTGCATCACCAACGCTGGCTGCGCGCCGGGAGGGCGTTGCGGCGCTGGCGCGGACGCTGGTTCCTGGCGCATCCGGCGGCGGACTTCGGACTTTGGCTGCTGTTGCTCTGGGGGGTGGCACAGTTCACCTTGCACCCGTTTCCGGGCGCCGGATGGCTGGGCCTGCACCTGCGCCCCTTCGACACGCCGCCGGGGGGGCTCGACCAGATCAACTGGCCCTGGTTCGCCGCGGCCTGGCTGGAGATGGCCGCCCTCGGCGCCTTCGCCGCCAGCCTGCTGCGGCCCGGGCGCTATGTTGGCGCGGTGTTGTCCCTGATGGTGGTGGCCTTCGCCACCAAACTGCTGGCGGCCACCCTGTTGCTGAAGTTGCGGGTTGTAGGCGGGGTGCTGTCCCTGGAAAACCTGGCGGCCTTCCTGCTGGCGTTCTGGTTTCTGCTCATCCCGGAAGTGTCCCGCCGCCGCCGCGCCGCAGCCCTGGTGCTGCTGTTGACCATCCTGGGGGTGCGCGTGGCCCTGGCGGGTTATCTGTTGTGGCCTCTTTCCAGCGTGTTCAATATCGTCGGCCTGGCCAAACTGAGCGCGTCGCTGTGGCCCTATCTGGCGCTGGGCGTGCTGCTGGCGATCGCTCTGGTACGGGATTATCCGCCACCACGCCCGTAGGATGCCCGGGCGAGGGGCGCCTCGGTCCGGTGTGCGCGTCGCTTGTGTCGGCGTGGCGGCCGGCCGGCATCATTCCAGCCGTGTCCCACGCCCAGCAGGACCGGCACGCCGGCGGCGGCCAGATTCGCTTCGGCGGTGTCTGCCGGCATGGTCGCCACAGTCTGTTTGCGGGCTAATCCCGGCGCGGACATGATGCGGGTCCGATGGAACAGGTCGACGGTTGGGCCACGGTGCGGGACATGCTGTAAAAAATTCCGACAAAACTCTCAGGAGCCGAGCCCCGGTCGCGATGAGCCGGCGCGCTGGCCTATCAGGTTGGCTGCAAGCCAGGGGCTGGCAGGCCCCGTCCGGGGCATCCTTGCGTGCCGGCGGGGTATCCGCAGGGGTGAAGCCACGGCGTGATTCCGGCCATGCCGTGCGCCACGAGACCTTTTCCCGGGTACGGGGCTTAGTGCCGACGCCGCAGGCCCAGCACGCTCAGGCCCAGGCCCAGCAAGGCCAGGCTGGCCGGTTCGGGGACGCCGTTTGCGGTCTGGCCGTTGCCGCTTGTGTTCTGGATGTAGGTGGCGCTGGCGGAACTGCTCGTTTCCAGTTCCAGCAGGTAGTGGTAAGAAGGATCCAGGTTGGTGAAAAAGCCGGTCGGCGTCGAGACCGTGCCGCCGCCGGAGACCATGCCGGCCGTAGGAAGGATCGAGGTCTGGTTGTTGAGAATTACCCACTCTTCATCGCCCACATCGTTCCAGGAATTGTCCCAGACTTTCAGGATCAGGCGCAGATCCTGGGTGGCCGAGACGCTCGACCCGGCGCCGGCATCATTGCTCAGTGCCAGGTCCACCAGGGACGAGTAGGTGAGGGACAAATCCATCTGGGTCATCCCGTCCTGCAGCCACCAGGCCAGGGTATTGCCGCCGCTGGCCGTGCCGCTGGCGCTGGCATTGAACTTGACCAGGGCATCCTGCTGGGTCTGGGTCGAGCCTGAAACGGTGCCGTCATTGCTGATCACGGAATCGCCGCGGGCCAGGAAGGCACCTGCCGTCGAGAACACGTTGTTCACGCCCGTGCAACTGCTGCCCATACAGGCCGGGGCGGCGTCCATGGTGCCTGACGCACCGTTCTGGGTGTTACCGATGCCGGCAATGGAGGCGGAGTCGGCCGAGAACGGGGTCACGCCATAGATGTCGTTGTAGG
>CAIXFP010000049.1 GCA_903918705.1 uncultured Pseudomonadota bacterium | reverse complement strand
GTCGTCGTGGCGCATACGACGCATGCGCTTGCGCGGGAAACTGGATAGATCAAACATCGCAAAGCACTCCATCTAATACGAAAACACCAGGGCAACAGACATTCGCAAGGGAACCCTCGCGCCCCTGATCACTCTATGCGGCAGACGAGTCGCTTCGTCTCCCGCTTCTCCTCCCTGAGCGGGTGCCTTGAGCAATGCCAAGGCACTTCACCCGGCCCCTTCCCCTTCGGCCGGGTTTTTTTTTCGCCACACCCAACCACTCGCGCACCACCGCCTCAGCTTCGTCGAGACCCTCACGTTTCGGGCTGGAGAAAAGTTGTGCGGAGGCATTGAACCCGGCATCGATCAGCTCCGCACGAACCTGGCGCAGCACCGGCAAAGCCTGGCTGCGTGAGAACTTGTCGCTTTTCGAGAGCAGCACGTGTACCGGCCGACCGGATGGGCGAAACCAGTCCAACAGGGAACGATCCAACTCCGTGAGGGGGTGGCGGATGTCCATGATCAATATCAACCCCGACAACTGCGGGCGGCGACCGAGGTAACCACCGATCAAGGCTTGCCAGACATGCTTCTGATCCTTGGGTGCTCTTGCATAGCCATAGCCGGGCAAATCGACCAAGTAACGGCACTCCGCAACCCGGAAAAAATTAAGGTGTTGTGTCCGCCCAGGCATCTTGCTCACGAATGCAAGCCGCCGATGATTGCAGAGTGCATTGATTGCGCTGGATTTACCCGCATTGGATCGGCCCGCGAAAGCGACTTCGGCAAAGCTGTCGGCGGGGAGTTCGCGCAATTGCGCGACGGTGGTATGGAAGGCTGCGTTGAGCACGATGGAATAATTTTGGCCCAGGAGCCTGCTTGAAATACTGGCATCATAGCAAACACATCGTTAGAATGCGCCGATTACCCATGCCGCCAACCCGTATTTAGGAGCAATAACGATGAAACTTCTCGCTATGTTCGCCGCCGGTCTGTTGTTCGCCGCCTCCGCCTCGGCCAATACGCCCGCCCCGACCCCATCCGCCAAAGGTGACCCCGCCAAGGCCCAAAAAATCGTCAGTGACGTCTGTGCGGCCTGCCACACGACTGACGGCAACAGCACCAACCCGACCTATCCCGCGCTGGCCGGCCAGTCACCGGAGTACGTCGCCAAGCAATTGCATGAATTCAAGGTCGGCATTCGCAAGAATGCCACCATGGCGCCCAACGCCGCAAAGCTCTCCGACGAGGACATGCTGAACCTGGCCGCTTACTTCAGCGCCCAGCAACCCAAGCCGCGTATGGCCAAGGACATCAGCCTGATCGCCGAAGGCCAGAAAATCTACAAGGGTGGCAACGCCGGTAGCGGCGTCCCCGCCTGTGCTTCCTGCCACGGACCCACCGGTGCCGGCATCCCCGTGCAGTTCCCGCGTCTGGCCGGCCAGCATGACAAGTATGTGCTGTCCCAGCTCAAGAACTTCCGTAGCGGCGACCGCACCAATGACGGCGGCAAGATGATGGAAGTCATCGCCCGCAAGCTGACCGACCAGGAAATGAAAGCCGTGGCCGAGTACGTCAACGGCCTGCGCTGAACTTTACTGCGATAGCAAACGGCCCGCGCCTGGCGCGGGCCGTTTGCATTTATGGGCTTTCTACTCTCTGATCTCAACCCGCAGCAGCGCGAAGCCGTGAAGTATCTCGACGG
>CAIXFP010000048.1 GCA_903918705.1 uncultured Pseudomonadota bacterium | reverse complement strand
GTGTGGCGGGGCTGGTATGCGCAGATGCATGCTCAGGCGTTGCAACTCAATCGCGAGGAACGGGAACTGCGGGCTGCGCGGCGTGAAGTTGTTGCAACGCCGGCAAGGGTTGGACATGGCTGAGCTTCGCCCTGTCCAGGGACTGGATCGATGCAACCTGCCGCCAATTGGTCAAGGTGAGGTTTGCGCTGTGGCAAGCACTCTGGTTGAAAGGCC
Organism: uncultured Pseudomonadota bacterium; assembly: GCA_903918705.1. Taxonomy (GTDB): domain Bacteria; phylum Pseudomonadota; class Gammaproteobacteria; order Burkholderiales; family Thiobacillaceae; genus PFJX01. The sequence continues at coordinate 4,479 of CAIXFP010000048.1, read as the reverse complement.
TTTTCGTGCCTTCACGCTTTGCCGGCGGGAAGGATCCGTGGCACGCCAGGGATGGCCGTGTCTTTGTTGCCAATGAAGGAGTGAAAAGCATGTTGAGAACGACGCAGATCGGTTTTACCGGGGGCTTGCCGGAGTTGCGCTATGTCCCCTCTGGGGATGCGGTGGCTACGGTGCGGGTCGGGACAACGGACCGGTGGAAGGATAAGGAAGGGGAAGTCCACGAGCGCACCACCTGGTTGCGCTGGGAGTGCTGGGGCAAATCGGCTGAGAATCTGGCGAAGTTGGTCGGCAAGGGGGCTCACGTTCTGGTTGAAGGATCTGTGCGCAACGAGTCCTGGGAAGACAAGGAAGGCGTGACCCAGTACCGCGACAAGTATGTGGTGGACCAGTGGCGGCTGCTGGATCGCAAGCCGAAAGATGCCGGCGCCGAGGCTGCGGGGACCGGTGATGCTCCACCCTCTGACGCCGCCGGTATGGGTGAACCAGGCTGAGGGGACGGCCATGAAACGGCATGAATGGATCGATACGGTGCTGATGCACGCGACAAGGACGCTTCCGGATGATCTTGAAATCGCGATGGTCAGGGCCATCGCTCTCCAGGCACTGGATGAGGCGCGCCAGTGCCGGCCGTTTCATGGCTGCTTCCATGGCTTTGTCGTGGATTCTTCGAGTTGGCGCGTTCGCCGGCACGGCAGGCCCGCCAGGCTGACCAAGGTGGTCGTGCGGCTGGGTGGGCATGTGCTGGATCAGCAGACCTTGGTCGAGGCGCTGTAGGTCGAATCAGGAGATACATTCCTTGCAGAACGCTGTGTTCTGGCATTTCCATGAGGCAGCTATGGGCTATAAACCCGCCGCTCAGCACGTCGGTTTGCTGTTGACCGCATCCGACCCGTTTGAGACGGACAAACTGGTGGCTCGTGCGTCTCTTGCTCGGCCAGACCTGCCCTTCGGCCTGACCTGATACCGGCTGTTCACGAATGACTGCTTTGCCGGTATCGAGTGTATCCAGCGATCCGCACTGGCCCGCCGAATGTTTCTACCGCATCGTCTTAGAAACTCGACGGGCACACCGTCGGCAGGTTGGCAGATCACCGCGTAGCTCACGGTGCCGTGGGTGCCATGTGGTTTGCTGCATTCCCTCATCCTGGACTGCCACCCCATCGGTGGCGCCGCCGTACTTGAATCCTGCCAGACCCTTCCCGGTTTGTAGTATTGGCATGAGGGAGCTATCAATAAGTGGGTTGGTTATTAGAGATATTGAGAGGGCCATATCGCGAAAAGTGTGAAGCTGACGCCCCAAAGATGCGCAAGTTCAATCATCCTCAAGCGGAGAAAACCATGGTATTGGAAACTAGGCAGGTTCGGGCCGAGGCAATCCAGTGTTCGCTCGACGGCGGGCGGGCGATGAACTTCCTGCGTGTGGGGGTGGTCCTGGTGGCGGCGTTGCTGCAGGGCTGTGGCGGATCAAGCTCGTCCGGAAGCAGTGACGCCGTAGGGAGCAACCAGCAAATCACCCCGACGCCCCAAGCGATCGTGACCGCCGCCGGGACCACGATCGGCCCCGCAGTGACCACGTCCATCGATGCCAGCGGCGGCACGCTGGTTTCCGCCGACGGGCGCTTGACAATCACCGTCCCCGCCAACGCGGTCAGCGCGGCCACCACCTTCTCAATCCAGCCGATCACCGCCATGGCGCCGACCTCCATCGGCGCCAGCTACCGCCTCGAGCCGGAGGGCGTCACCTTCGCCGTGCCGATCCAGCTCACCTTCTCGGTCCCCGAGGCAGGCATCTCCCGCTCCAGCATCTCGATGCTCGGCCTCGCCTACCAGGACTCCGCCGGCCATTGGAACTGGGTCGCCGGCCAGTCCCGCGACACGACCGCCAACACCGTCAGTGTCACCACCTCCCACTTCAGCGACTGGTCGACGGTCGAGGGCTACCAGATCACCCCGATGATGGCGACGGTGAAGGAAGGCAGCACGCTCATGATCGAGGTGGTCGAATGCGTCGAGCACCAGGCGCTGGCGGGCGACCTCGGCGGGCTGCTCTCCGACTGCCACCTGGGCGACCCCAAGGACGCGGTCAAGGCGAGCGCATGGACGGTGAACGGCGTGCCGCTGGGCAACGCTACGCTCGGAACGCTCGACCCGGCCGACAACGGCCAGGAGGCCATCTACACGGCGCCGGCCCAGAAGCCGACCCCGAACACCGTCACGGTAGGTGCCCGCCTCAGCACCGAGGGGTTCCTCCCGCAGTGGCTGGCCTTCTCGCACATCTCCATCGGTACCCCCGGGACCTTCCAGGGCAAGTTCACCGTGACCCAGCAGGGGCTTTACGCCTTCACCGCCAAGGGCCAGGCGACGGTCGCCCCGCACATGCTCAATGCTACCCAGGCCGACGACGACCTCGACATGAGCCGCTTCGACGTGACCGGCTCGATGCGCATCGACGACGGCTCGCTCACCATGGGAGGCGCACCTTGCACCGCCGACGTCCCCACGCAGACCCTGACCCAGGACAGCCTCAACCTGCGCAAGAAGCCACTCTCGATGCTCTGGAGCCTGAGCGCGGTCTGGAATATCCACTGCCAGATCGGGGGGGAGTCGGTGGCCTCAGCGGTCGTCTTCTCTTGGCTGACGGGCTGTCTGAACGCCAACACCACGACGTATTCCAATTACATCCCGATGAACGACGCCAACGCCCTGATTGGCGACTACACCCAGGCTTGCCCCACGAGCGCGAACAGCACTGAGGTGAAGTGGGACTTCGAGCAGTGATGCGTGTGCTCGCGCCGGCCTTCCCTCACGAGTGGCCGGCGCCGCATGGGGTGCCGGGCTGCTTCCCCTTCGTGTCCTGCGCACTATGGCATGAGCGGCTAATTGCTAATCAGGATAGTCAACTAATCACCATACAACCAGCACAGAATCCTTCACGGATAGGCTGCACATGGTACGGCAGGTAGGTGTTGTCATCCGACTCCGTGCCTAGGCGCTCACCGAGGAACAGCACAACCGGTGCCTTGGCCGTTTGCGCCTGCCACAAAATGTAAACGCAAAGTAGCGCGTTCGCATTTGCTCGCACGCAACTATGATTGCGCCTGTTTTCATCGGCGCACTACCACGCTTATCCGTTGCCGCTTCAACGGCATTACAGGTGTGCCCTTGCGGGTGCATGGGGGGCGGCTTGGTGTGTGGAGCTCTGGCACGGGAGTCCAGGTTCAGCTATGTGGCCTCCCTCATTCCGGCTGGCCTGCTTCAGCGCCGCCTGTGGATCGCTTCCAGCCCACGTGCCGTTCAGCACTCCGATAAAACTGGCGCAAGCGCCGCCAGCAGCGGCTGCAAGTGGTGCCCGTAAGGTTTCCAGCGGCCCACGGAACTGCGATAGATGGGTTTGCGCACCTGGGCCACGCTGGCGGTTCTCACGGTACGCACCGTCTTGTGAAAATCCAGGCAGTCGGCATGCCAGGGCAGGTCGAGGTAATCCAGCATGCGTCTGATGGCGCCCTCCGGATCATCGATATTGTCCTCATAGCGTACCTCCAGGATCGAACCGGGTGGCATCACGGCGTGCCAATGGGCCATCAAGGCCCTGTAGCGCACATAGTGCAAGCCCAATGCCTCCAGGTCGTAGGCATATTCATGCCCGGCATTGAAATGCAGGGCATAGCACGAGAAGCAGGTGTCCAGGGGATCGCGCCGGGCGTGGATGAACTTCGCCTGGGGCAGCAGCATCCGGATCAAACCCAGGTACTGGTAGTTGTCAGGCATTTTGTCTATGACGAAACTCGCCGTGGGCGCGAGCCTGCGGACGTAGTCGAGGTATTCTTGCCCGAGGCGTTCCAAGGTGGACGCCGGAGGTGCGCTGTACCCAAGTCCGGTCCGGTCCGCCAGCTCGCTGATCAGGGTGAGTTCGCCAGCGCCGAATACGGCCGGATGTCCGGACAGCATCTGTTCGATGAGCGTCGTGCCTGACCGCGGCATGCCCACGATGAACACCGGCACCAGTTCATCGCCTCCAGGCAGCGGTTGGCCGCTGGGGACCCGCTGCTCCCCGATGGCCTCGTTGGAAAACTGTCTGCGCAACCCGTTTAGGTGCGCCACCTCCGCGGCACCGTCGAAGGGATGCCGCCGCTGCTGAAGCCGATTTCCTTCCTCATATGCGGCAAAAGAACGTTCGAATTCACCGACACTTTCCATGGCCTTGCCCATGGCAAAGTCCAGGCGGATACGGTCTTCGATGGGCTCCGATTCCCGCCGTGCATAGGCTTTCTCGAGCTGGCCGAAGCGGGGATCATCCTGGCGATAGGGAAGGTACAGGAGGGCGGTAGCGAGAGGCCGCGCCTGGCCGGGCGACAGCTTCATTCCCAGGTTCAGGCAGCTTTCGGCCTCATCCAGCAGGCCGAGATCCATCAATGCGCTGCCAAGATTGGTGTAGGTGGCGGCGTTGTCGGGAAGGAGTTCCAGGGCGCGGCGAAAACT
>CAIXFP010000047.1 GCA_903918705.1 uncultured Pseudomonadota bacterium | reverse complement strand
TGGCCATGGCGCAGCGTTCCATCCACCATGTGGTGGTGACCCATGAGGGCCGGGTATCCGGGGTGATTTCGGAAAAAGACCTGTTCGCCCTGCAGCAGGTCGGCGTGTCGCGCATCGCCGCCGCCCTGTGCCTGGCGGAAGACCTGGCCACCCTGCGGCATTCCGCCGAGGACATCCGCCGCCTGGCGCGCAACCTGATGGCCCAGGGCGTGGGCGCGGAGCAGCTCACCCGTTTGATCTCGCAACTCAACGACCAGCTCACCCAGCGCATCCTCTACCTGACCTTCGCCGATGCCGGACTGGAAGACGTGGCCTGGTGCTGGCTGGCCCTGGGTTCGGAGGGGCGCTATGAACAAACCCTGCATACCGACCAGGACAACGGCCTGATCTTCACCGTGCCGGCGGGCGGCGCGGCCGATGCCCTGCGCGGCCCCCTGCTCGCCGCCGCTCGGCGCGCCAACGAGTGGCTGGACGCCTGCGGCTTCCCCCTGTGCAAGGGAGAAGTCATGGCCGGCAATCCGAAATGGTGTTTGTCCCTGGAGGAGTGGCAAAGCACCTTCGGCGACTGGATCTTTCGCGGCGACGCGCCGGTCCTGCTCAACGCCAGCATCTTCTTCGACTTCCGCGCCCTGGCCGGCGACCCGCGCCTGGCCGAGGAACTGCGCGCCTGGCTCAACGGCAAGGTGAAGGAACACCGCCTGTTCCTGCGCCTGATGGTGCGCAACGCCCTGGGCAACCGCCCGCCCGTGGGGCTGGTGCGCGACTTTCTGGTGGATGGCGAAGGCGACGACGCCAACACCATCGACCTGAAGATTCACGGCGCCACCCTGTTCGTCGACGCTGCCCGCATTTTCGCCCTGGCCACCGGCCTCGAGGCCACCAGCACGGTACGGCGCCTGCGCGAAGCCGGGGAAGCCTGGAAAATGAGCGGCCAGGAAGTGGAAGCCTGGGTGGAAAGCTTCCTGTTCATCCAGCAATTGCGCTTGCAACTGCACCAGACACAACTGGAAAGACACGGCGCCCTGGGCAACCGCTTCAATCCGGACCACCTCACCAATGTCGAGCGCCAGGCCCTCAAGGAAGCATTTCGCCAGGCGAAGAAATTGCAGGCACGCCTGGAAAGCTTCTTCCAGTTCTGAACCCGCCCCCCGCCGGCAGCGAAATCCGCGCAATCCCGAGGCCGCACCGGTAGGTTTTTTGGACCGGGAACAACGTATCATTCCGCGCGCTGCCGGCCTTGCGCGCAATCCATACCTGCTTGTCCTGTAAGGGGTGCGTAAGTCACGCCGGTTAGCATGCCGATTCGTCCGGGCGGTTGGCGGGCGTTATCCCATTCCTTCGAGGAGACATAGCTCATGGCTAAAGCTGAAATGAACTGGGCGGCGATCGATGCCGACCCGCGCTTCCAGGCGCTGCATCGCAAGAAGACCAAGTTCCTGTGGAGTCTCATGATCATCTCCATGGTTTACTACTTCCTGCTGCCCATCGGCACCGCGTATTACACCGATCTGTTCAAGATCAAGGTCTGGGGAGCCATCAACGTCGGCCTGTTGTTTGCCCTGTCCCAGTTCATCGTGGCCTGGGCCATTGCCTGGATCTACGCCAAGCGCGCGAACAGCGAGTTCGACG
>CAIXFP010000046.1 GCA_903918705.1 uncultured Pseudomonadota bacterium | reverse complement strand
GCCGCCTCGCGCATGAGTTCAGGAGTCTGGGCGTTTTCCAGGTTCTCGGCCTGCAGCGACAGGGCGGTGAGGGGGGTGCGCAGTTCGTGGGCGGCATCGGCGATGAAGCGACGCTGTTCGGCGACCATCCGGTTGACCCGCAACAGCAGGCGGTTGATCGCTTGCACGAAGGGGGCGATTTCGTCGGGCACCTGTTGCTCGGGCAGGGGCCGGGTCTGGTCCGCCGCCTGGCTGTCCAGGCTCGCGGCCAGGTGCCGCACCGACGCCAGCTCGCCGCGCACGATGCTGGCCATGAGGGCGATCAGCAGCGGCAGCAACAACAGCAGGGGCAGCAGGGTGCGCGCGGCGCTGTTGCGGGCGATTTCATCCCGGCCCTCGGTGGGTTGCGCCACGACGAGGCGCTGGCCGGCGTGGTCCATGCGCACGTAGACGCGCATGGCGCCGGGGCCGGCGGGATCGTCCAGGGTGTGGAAGCCTGGCGCCAGGCCGGCCGGCAGCCAGGCCGGGCGCGCTTCCAGGGGCGGCCGCAGGATCCGGATGCGCGATTCCGGGTCGTTCACCAGGCTGCCGGCCGCCTCCAGCCGTCGCGCCTCCGGAACGCCGCCCAGGCTCAGGGCCGCCACCTGGCGCAAGGCGTCGTCCTGGAATTCCTGCGCCTCGGAGTAGGCGAAATAAAATGAAGCCAGAAAGGCGACGACGCCGGCCCCCAGAATGGCCAGGGCCAGCATGAGCGACAGCCGGTTTTGCAGGGAGCGTTTCATGGCGCTTTCTCCACCATCCAGCCGGCCCCGCGCACGTTTTTGATGACTTCGGCGCCCAGTTTCTTGCGCACGCCGTGGATCAGGAAATCCACCGCATTACTCTCGACTTCCTCGTTCCAGCCGTAGATGCGCTCCTCCAGTTCGGCGCGGGCCAGGATGGTGCCCGGCCGCAGCAACAGAGCCTGGAGCAGGGCGAATTCCCGCGCGCTGAGCAGGGCGGCGGTCTCGCCGTGGCGAGCTTCGCGCGTGGCCGGGTCGAGGCTGACCCGGCCGTTGCCCAGGAGCGGCGCCGCCTGGCCGCCCTGGCGGCGGATCACCGCGCGCATCCGGGCCAGCAGTTCGTTCAGGTCGAACGGTTTGGCCAGGTAATCGTCGGCGCCCAGGTCGAGGCCCTTGATGCGGTCCGCCACGTCGTCGCGGGCGGTAATGATGATAACCGGCAGGGCATGGCCCGCCAGGCGCAGGCGGCGCAACACTTCGAAACCGTCGCGGCCGGGCAGGCCCAGGTCCAGCAGCACGGCCTGGTGCTCGGGGAATTCCAGGACACGGCTGGCGGTGGCCCCGTCCTGAACCCAGTCCACGGCATAGGCCGCGTCCTTCAGCGCCAGCGATACCGCCTCGCCGATCATGAGGTCGTCTTCCACCAGCAATATCCGCATCGTCGCCTTCCGCTCAATGGCCAGACCGCGCCGGCCTTTGCCGGAACAGCGCGATGGTCGCCGCCATCAAGCCCAGCAGCACCGCCGACGCCGCGAAGCGGCTCAGGTCGAGGCCGCCGGAATGCACAGGCTTGTCGAGAAAATCACCCACCACGGCGCCGAGGGGGCGGGTCAGTATGAACGTGGCCCAGAACAGCGCGGTAGGAGAAATTTTCGTCCGGTAGTAGGCCGCCGCCACCAGCAACAGCAAGGTGCCGAAGACGATGGCCGCGCCCTCGTAACCCAGGCCCGCCGTGTCGGCCGTCCAGTCGCCCAGCGCGGTGCCCAGGGTCTGGGAAAACATGATGGTCGTCCAGTAGAACATCTCCGATCTCGGCGAATTGACGCTGTCCACCGCGACCGAACCCAGGGTCCGATACCAGAGGGCCAGGGAGCCCAGCAGGAGGATAAACAACAGCGTGGCGCCGCCGGCATAGCCGATGCCGAGGGAACGATCGGCAAAATCCGCCAGGGTGGTTCCCACCGTGGTGGTGGCGACAATGGTGGTCCAGTAGACGATGGGGCGAAAGCGCCGGGCCCGGATCTGGGCGATCACCGCCACCAGGAAGACGGCCGCGAACACGCCGGTTGCGACCAGATAGCCCAGGCGCAGGGACATGGAGACGGCGTCGCCTGCCGTCTCGCCCAGGGTGGTGGCGAGGATCTTGATGAGCCAGAAGATCAGGGTGATCTCCGGCACCTTGCTGAAAGCGGCTTCGCTACGGGTGTTCATGGTGTCGACTCCAGTTTCGCCATGTCTTTGCGGGACAGGCTCAGATAGATGACCAGGGTGGCAATGGCCGCCAGGAAGAGCGCGCTGGTCTGCACCGTACCCAGGCCGAGGCCGCCGTTGGCGGCGGGTTGCGAGAGATAGTCGCCGCAGGATGCGCCGAGCGGGCGAGTCAGGATGTAGGCGAGCCAGAACGCCAGCACGGCCTGGGTTCCGGCAACGAAATACACCAGGGTGACGGCCGCGATCAGCCCTCCGAACAGGAACGCGGAATTCGCGTAGCCCAGCTTCATGCTTTCCGCCACCAGATCGCCGGCGGCCGTGCCGAGGGAAAAGGTGAGGAGGATGGCTGCCCAGTAGAACAGTTCCCGACGCCGGGTGTGGATGGAGTGGATAGAGAGGGTCCGTTCACGGGCATACCAGACGGCGAAGGTGGCCAGCAGGGCAAGGCTGAAGGCGAGGGTGGTGGTCCATAGGGAAATGCCGAAGTTGTCGCTGAGGTTGTCGGTAATCAGGGTGCCGACGATGCTGATCAACACCACCGTGACCCAGTAGAGCCAGGGAAGATAGCCTTTGGCGCGCACCTGGCCGAACAGTGCCAGTGCCAGCAGCCCGGCCATGAAGACTGACGTGCCGGTGAGGCCGAAGTTCAGGTTGAGGTTGAGAAAATCCGCGGCGGTCTCGCCGACGGTGGTGGCGAGGATCTTGATGACCCAGAAATGGATCGTGGCCTCGGGAACCTTGTTGAGCAGGGCTTGCGCATCCAGGCGCGGCGCGATGTCCATGGCCGTTCTCCTCTTGCTTTCGCTGGGGAAATGCCGGGGCATGCCGCCCCGGCCCGGGTTCAGTCTTCCCGTTCGCCAGCCTCGGCGCGATCAGACTTGTCGGCGCGTGCATCGATGACCTGGCCACTGGCGGCATCGACATTCACGTCCATGACCGACTTGCCCTTCACCACCTCGATCTCATATACCCCCACTCCCTTGTGGCGCTCGTATTCGGCGCGGGACGCCTTGCCGCCCACATGCCGCTCGGCGGCGGCCACGGCCTGGCCGAGATCGATTTTTGCGTTCGCGATGGCGAGGGCGTCGTTGTCGCCGCCATGTCCGGCATGGGCGGCGCCGATAACCGCCAATGTCGCGGCGGCGGCCAGGGCCGCCAGATAGGTGCTGCGTTTCATGTTGATTGCTCCTTCAAATCACGCGGGATCTGCGTGAGGGTGAAGATAGCGATCAAGAATTAGCGGTGCGTTAGCGGCCGGGCGTGCGATGCCTACCAGGTGGATGTGGTTCGTGCTGTGTTTTCTGGGCGCCGGTGCGCTACCGGTGGAAATCAGGGCGCGCCTGTTGGCGGCGCCAGACCAAAACGGATCGCTACCGCTCCGCGATGAAATGTTCGCCGACGGCGGCGCGCGACTGCTCAAGATGCCACGGCATCCCTACGGCGTCGTTAACGGTTCTGGACCGAGAGTCCTTCCACCCACGGGGCCTCCCGTTGGTGCATCCCCTCCCCGATTCAGTGCCTGCATGGTGCACGCCGCATCCGGCGGCACCCCTCGGGGCCTCCAAATACACCGCGACAACGGGCGATAATCCGGCACAAACAACACCCTATCGATTTTTCAGGATCTGGCATGGCCATTGCTATTCTCTCCTCGACTCTCGCAAAGGCGAGTCGCACCCTCTCCTGCTCAGATCGAGGTACTTGGACAACGGCGTCCTT
>CAIXFP010000045.1 GCA_903918705.1 uncultured Pseudomonadota bacterium | reverse complement strand
TTATGACCACTAAGGTTTACAACGGAAGATCAACCAGTTCCTCTGATCAAATTTACACAGTTGAAAAGGGGAGGTTCTATAAAGGAAGGTCCAACAGTTCTTCGGATGAAATTAAAAATATTGCCCAGGGCGATTTGTTGATTGATGGCAGTAAGGTTTACAAAGGCAGATCGACAAGCTCATCCAACCAAATAATCTCTTTGGACAATCTGAAAATCTACAAAGGGCGATCAACCAGTTCTTCTGATCAAATTGCAACTATCGACGGCGACAGGCTATCGGACTTGGAATTTGAAAAGTTAATTTATCTCCTTGCTCAGAGAAATAATCTTTTCTAGGTACTCTGAAGGTATCGATCTGGTTTCGCGAATCGTTGGCTTTACCTGCCGTAAGTGTTGCTCATCGCCGCCTTTGCCCAGCACTCTGGCCTTCACAACCGGAACCAGCAGGACGCACTCTGGAATGGACAAGCGACTTTCCAGAGTCGTAACCTGGAAACGGCTTCTGTCCAGTTGCTGGCATCATCTGCCTTTCTGGCTGTAGCAGATGGCGTGTCGGTCAGCCCTGCGCCCCATCTGGCCAGTCGCTTTGTTATCGAGACCCTGGCTCAGGAGTGGCGCGCGAATCCAGCGCAGGAGATCAACCCCAGCGTGGTGCGGCGGGTACATGGACGCATGTGCGACCGACATGCTCGGGGAAGTACCTTCGGCACTTCGACCACACTGGTAGCCGACCTGTAAGCTCGCCTCGGTTGCGGCGGAGTCCTCGCGCAATTCAGGGTGATGAACTTCCAGCCATAACCGTTTGGGACATTGGCGCAAGGCCATGAGCTTGGATTTTGAGAATGTGCGCATGCGGCTTTCCTGGTGGCGTCTGATGCAGATGTATGTCAGGGGGGAGAGGGAGACGAGGCCATTATCCGCAGACCTACGTCAAATTGTGTCGCACGATGGGTACGTGTGGACAGAACCCGATCACTATCGATGTGCGGCACATTACGTCGCACCAGGCAGGATACTGTGGGAATCGCCACAACCCAGCATCCACACATGCCGCAGTTGATCGAGCATATCGACGCAATCGCCCGCGCGAAGCAGCGAGATGTCCTTTTTCTTCAATTTACAGATCCCATGGATCAGGAAATTGAACTCGGCCGGCAACCCGCAGGCAGCGACTGGGCCACGGTGGCCAGTCGATTGGCTGTCATCGACTGGTTGAGGCAGAACCAGATCGGTTGGTCCCCCTGCGGCGAGGTGGCCGATACGAATTCCATGCGGTCTTACGCCGGGCAGATCGTCATTGATGTGCCGTTTAACGAGGCGAGTCCATTTTATCAACGGGTACTTGGCTATCTGGAAAACCCGGATGGAAGTTCACGCATACCTGGTGTTTGGCTTTGCGCCTTGAAACTTGATGCCGCCATGAACAATGCCCACCACGACGAACCGGGCTTCTGGGAACGCTGGGCAGAAGGCCTTTGAGCAAAACTACAATTAACAACCGAGGTCAATGTGAACGCTATCGATGTCTATTTCTCGCCGAAGCAGGTTTCCCTAGCGCTTCGCCCAGCCCGCGCAAGCCGGAACTCGTGGTTGCCGACTGGATCGAGCAGGGCTTGCCTATCCGTGTTGTTGAACCTGAGCCGGTCAGCCGCGAGCAGATTGCCCTGGCGCATGAGCGCAGCTATGTCGATGGCGTGCTGGATTGCGTGCTACCGAACGGCTTCCGTGGTCGGCAGAAAGATGTGGCTGATTCACTTCCCTGGACTTCCGGCTCATACCTGTCGGCCGCCCGGTGTGCATTGAACAACGGCCTGGTCGCCTGCTCACCGACCTCCGGGTTCCATCATGCCGGGCCCGAGTCGGGCTATGGCTATTGCACCTTCAACGGCTTGATGGTGGCCGCACTGGCCTTGAAGGCTGAAGCCAAAGTCAGCCGCATCGGCATTCTGGACTGTGATGAACATTACGGTGATGGCACCGCTGGAATCATCGACAAGCTGGGCATCGACTGGATTCGCCACGTCTCCGAAGAGTACGAAGACGCTTCCGCCGCCAAGCGGTTTCTCGACACCCTGCCGGCGGTCGTGCGCGGCTGTGTGGGCTGCGACTTGCTGATGTACCAGGCCGGCGCCGACCAGCACATCGATGACCCGCTCGGCGGGTTTTTGACGACGGCTGAGCTGGCCGAGCGCGACCGCATCGTATTTTCTGTGGCGAAGGAAATCGGCATTCCGGTGGTCTGGAACCTGGCCGGCGGTTACCAACAGCCGCTGGCGCGCGTGCTTGAAATCCACCGGAACACGATGGCGGCCTGTGTTTTGGTATTCGTGAATTGAAGACAGCCATTTCCTGTTCGTAACAGACCACAAGGACACACCATGAAACGTCGAAATTTCCTGAAATCACTAGCTGGTGCCGCTCTGCTGGTAGGCCCAGAGGCCCAGGCCAGGCTGGCCACCACGGAACCCCCGACTTACCTATCGGTGGGCATGAACCTCACGGAAGCGATCCCGACCGGGTTCTCAGATTTTGACGCGCGGCAAGGTGGACTCTGGCGTGGCGACCTTGTCGTTGTCGGGGCTCGGCCCAGCATGGGGAAGTCGACAGTTGCTCAGACAATCGCCGAGCATGTCGCTTTGAATCTGGCGCTCCCTACGCTGGTGTTCTCGCTGGAGATTAGTGGCAGCCAATTCGTTGCAAAAACGCTGGCCGCACTTTCCGGGTTGAAACCTCGTGACCTGATGCCGGGCAATTTTGATCAAGCGACGATTGCCGGCATGGGAGATGCCTTGGCACGAGTCAATGCCGTACCCTTGCTGATCGACGACAAGACTTGCGAAGTTGAGGATTTAGGCGCGCAGGTAGAAGCGGCTAGGCAGAAATACGGCCCGATTGGACTGATAGTTGTGGATTATCTGCAATTGCTTGGTTCGCGTACCGATGACGCTGGCGCGCGTGATAACGACAAGATCATCCGCACACTGAAGGAACTGGCACTGGATGCGAATGCCCCCGTGCTGGTGCTTTCAAAGCTCTCCCGAGGTTTAGAAAACCGCAGAAATAAGCGCCCAACCCTTCGCGATTTTCGTGAGCGATCAATTGGGAAGTATGCCGACCTGGTAATGTTGTTATACCGGGATGAGGTCTATGACCCTGCTTCCCCGGACAGAAACACGATGGAAGTGATCGTCGCCAAGAATCGACATGGTCCTATTGGTATGACGTACCTGTCGTTCAATGACCAAACTCAGCGGTGGCATTCTTTCCACGAAGCGGACGCGAAGCCCATGGCGCGTAGCCGCGAAATGTTGTCGATCAATTACGCAATGAAAGACTGGGCTCAATTCTGTTGAGCCTGTACTGCATCCCGCCCACAGGACGATGTAGGTCATG
>CAIXFP010000044.1 GCA_903918705.1 uncultured Pseudomonadota bacterium | reverse complement strand
TATGACTGGCTGACACAATGGGCAGATTGGTTTGAGCGAGTCCTGGCTCACAAGGCTGATCTTGTCATTGCCAATTCGGAGGCTGGCAGAAGTCATGCAGTGGGCCATGGCTTTCCCGAGAGCAAGATGATCACCATTCCCAATGGGATTGATGTGGAGTGTTTTTGTTTCGATGCCAGTGGACGTGATGATGTGCGTTCTGGCTGGGGTATCAGTGAAGCTGAAATTCTGGTCGGTTTGGTTGCACGTCTCGACCCCATGAAAGACCAAACAACGTTTCTCCAAGCGGCTGCCCTGATTGCACAGAAAAGCCAATGTGTGCGTTTCGTCTGTGTCGGTGATGGCAGTGCCGTTTATAAGGGAAAGTTGCAACAGCAGTTATTGGCACTTGGACTGGCCGATCGGATCATCTGGGCAGGCGCCCGCGAAGACATGGCCGCGGTCCATAGCGCGCTGGACGTTGCCATTTCATCGTCTGCCTTCGGTGAAGGGTTTTCCAATGCCATTGCCGAAGCGATGGCCTGCGAACGTCTCTGTGTGGTCACCGACGTGGGCGACTCGGCGCTGATCGTGGGGGAGACCGGTCGGGTTGTGCCGCCATCCGATCCCCAGGCATTGGCCGATGCGGTCATGGGGTTGCTCAATTTGCCACGCGGCGATCAGGCCATTATGGGGGTGGCGGCGCGCGCGCGTATCGAGTCGGAATTCAGCCTGGATACCATGGTGACGCGCTCAATGCAGGCGCTGGGGCTGGACCGGTGCGGCTAGTCCACATCATCACCGGCCTCGACACCGGCGGGGCAGAAGGCATGTTGCTGCGGCTGGCGCAGCGGCTACGACCGGAATTCGAGCAACAGGTCATTTCCCTCACCAACGCGGGGCCAGTGGCCGACCAACTGATGACGGCCGGTATCCCGGTGCTGGCGCTGGGCATGTCTGCTTCGCGCCCCGATCCGCTTGTTCTGATGCGATTACTACGCCTGCTCCGTGGCTTCCAACCGGAGGTGGTGCAGACCTGGCTTTACCACGCCGATCTGGTTGGCGGCACCGCGGCACGTCTGGCCGGCGTTCGGGCGCTGGCCTGGAACATCCGCAATAACGACCTTTCCCCTGACAAGACCAAACCGCGCACCCGCAGGCTGGTCGGCTGGCTGGCGCGCTTGTCCGGGTGGTTGCCGGCGCGCATCGTCTGCTGTTCCCTGGCGGCGCGGGATAGCCATGTGGCCCTGGGTTATGCGGCGGATCGATTCGAGGTTATCGCCAATGGTTTCGACCTCGCACGCTTCCATCCGGACCGGCAGGCGCGGGACAGCGTTCGGGCGGAATTGGGAATTCCCGGCACAGTTCCCCTGATCGGTCTTTTCGCGCGTTACGACCCCCAGAAGAACCACGCCGGCTTGCTGGTCGCCGCCGGCTTGCTGCACCAGGTGCGCCCCGACGTGCATTTTCTGCTGGCGGGGCGCGGGGTCGATGATGGCAATGTGGAATTGGTGGATCAGGCGAGGAGGGCCGGGGTGGCGCCGGTGCTCCACCTGTTGGGGGAGCGCCAGGACCTTCCCCGCCTGATGGCGTCCCTGGACCTGTCCACCCTGGCTTCCTGGGGAGAGGCTTTCCCCAACGTTCTCGGTGAGGCGATGGCTTGCGCGGTGCCTTGTGTTTCCACGGATGCGGGCGATGCCGCCCTGATCATCGGCGACACCGGCCGCGTGGTGCCCCGCGGCGACATGGCGGCGCTGGCGGGGGCCTGGCGGGAACTGCTGGTTCTCCCCGCCGCGCGGCGGGATGCCCTGGGCGCGGGCGCGCGGGAGCGCATTGCGCGGAATTTCGACATGGATGTGATCGCCGCGCGCTACGCGGCGTTTTATCGAGAACTACATCGGGAGCGGGCATAAGCATGTGCGGCATCGCGGGATTCCTGGGCGGGGGAGGGCGGGCCGATTGCGCGGCAGTTGCGCGAAGTATGGCCGAGGCGATGCATCACCGCGGCCCCGACGACTCCGGGGTGTGGGTCGATGAAGGTGCGCGGATCGCCCTGGCGCATCGCCGCCTGGCCATCCTGGATCTCTCGCCGGCCGGACATCAGCCCATGGCCTCGACCGATGGACGCCATGTGATCGTGTTCAACGGGGAAATCTACAACCACCAGGCATTGCGGGCGTTGCTGGCTGGCGAAAACTGGCGCGGCCATTCGGACACCGAAACCCTGCTGGCGGCCATCACGGCCTGGGGCGTCGAGACCACACTCAGGCTATGTGTGGGGATGTTCGCCTTCGCCCTGTGGGATCGCCAGGAACGCAGCCTGACCCTGGCGCGCGACCGCCTCGGCGAGAAGCCGCTGTATTACGGCACGATGGCCGGCCATTTTCTGTTTGCCTCGGAACTCAAGGCGTTGCGGACCTGGCCCGGGTTTTCCGGAGAAATCGACCGCGATGCCCTGGCGCTTTTTATGCGCCGCAACTACGTGCCGGCGCCCTGGAGCATATACCGAGGCATCCGGAAGCTGCCGCCGGGAATGTTTCTGCGGGTGGCCGCCCAGGGGCCGTCTACCGTCGTCGCGGAACCGATACCCTACTGGTCGGCGCGGGAGGCGGCGGAATCCGGACTGGCGCAGCCTTTTGCCGGCGACGTTGGCGAAGCCGCCGACGAGCTGGAACGCCTGTTGCGCCAGGCCATAGCCGGCCAGATGCTGGCGGATGTTCCCCTCGGGGCATTTCTCTCCGGCGGCATCGACTCCTCCGTGGTGGTGGCGCTGATGCAGGCCCAGTCCAGCCGGCCGGTGCGGAGTTTCAGCATCGGTTTCCACGAGGGCGAATACAACGAGGCGCACCACGCCAAGGCGGTGGCGGCCCACCTCGGCTGCGACCATACCGAGCTCTATGCCACGCCGCGCCAGGCCATGAATGTGATTCCCCGGCTGCCGGCGCTGTATGACGAACCCTTCGCCGACTCCTCGCAAATCCCTACTTTTCTTGTTTCCCAACTGGCCCGCCAACACGTGACGGTGAGCCTGTCCGGCGATGGCGGCGATGAACTGTTCGGCGGCTACAACCGCTACTTCTGGGCCATGCAGTTGTGGCGGCGCTTCAGCCGGATGCCCCGGCCGCTGCGCCGGGCGGCGCAAGCAGGCTTGACGGCGTTGTCGCCAGCGGCCTGGAACCGGCTGTTTCATATGGCCGGCCCCCTGCTGCCCGCCGCGCTGCGCCATGCCAATCCGGGCGATAAACTGCACAAGCTGGCGGCCCTGTTTGCCGCGCGCCAGCCGGAGGCGATCTATCAACGCCTGGTTTCCCACTGGGACGACCCGGCCGCTGTGGTGTGGCACTCGCACGAGCCCGCGACGGCGTTGTTCGATCCCGCCCGCTGGCTGGATAGCCCGGATTTTCCCCAGCGCATGATGTATTTGGACCAGGTGTCCTACCTCCCCGACGACATCCTGGTGAAAGTGGATCGCGCTGCCATGGCAGTTTCCCTGGAGACCCGGGTGCCACTGTTGGATCACCGCCTGGTGGAATTTGCCTGGCGCTTGCCGCTGGCCATGAAAATCCGCGATGGCCAGGGCAAGTGGCTGTTGCGCCAGGTGCTCTATCGCCATGTGCCGCGCCATCTGATCGACCGGCCCAAGATGGGCTTCGGCGTGCCCATCGATGTTTGGCTGCGTGGTCCCATGAAGGATTGGGCGGAAGCGCTGCTCGACGAGGCCAGGCTGCGGCGCGAGAGCTATTTCGACCCGACGCCGATCCGCCATCTCTGGGCGGAACACCAGTCCGGCCGTCGCAACTGGGCTTACCACCTGTGGGACGTGCTGATGTTCCAGGCCTGGCGTGAGGCCAATCCGTGAATCGGCCGAAGTTGCTGTTCCTGGTCACCGAGGACTGGTATTTCGTCTCCCACCGTCTGCCCCTGGCACGCGCCGCGCGGGAGGCCGGCTACGCCGTCACGGTGGCGGCGCGGGAAGGCAGGCACGGCCAGGCCATACGGGATGCCGGACTGGAGTTCATACCGTTCGAACTGTCCCGGCGCGGCGGCAATCCCGTCCTGGAAATTGCCCGCCTGGTCCGGCTCTATCGGCGCGTGGGCCCGGACATCGTCCACCACGTCGCCCTGAAGCCGGTGTTTTACGGGTCCGTGGCGGCGCGGCTGGCCGGGGTGCCGTGGGTGGTCAACGCGGTGGCGGGCCTGGGCTGGCTGTTCACTTCCGCGGGATGGGGCGCGCGAATCGCGCGGCCCGCCCTGCACGGGTTGCTGGCGCGATGGCTGTCCGCTTCCGGCAGCCGTGGCATCGTCCAGAACCCGGATGACCTGGCCCTGCTCGCGGCGGCCGGCGTGCCACGGGGCCATTTGCGCCTGATCCGCGGCGCCGGCGTGGATACGACGCTGTTCGCGCCGGCACCAGCGGCGCCCCCGCCGGTCACCGTGATGTTGGTGGCGCGCATGTTGTGGGCCAAGGGGGTGGGTGAATTCGTGGCGGCGGCGAAGCGGCTGCATAGTGACGGAGTGGCTGCCCGCTTCGTGCTGGTGGGCGAGCCGGACCCGGCCAATCCGGCGGCGGTGCCCGACGCGACGCTGCGCGCCTGGCAGGGGCGGGATGGCATCGAGTGGTGGGGGCGGCGCGAGGACATGGCCGCGGTGCTGCGACAGGCTCACATCGCCTGCCTGCCTTCCTACCGGGAAGGGCTGCCCAAATCCCTGCTGGAAGCCGCTGCTTGCGGCCTGCCCATCGTGACCAGCGATACGCCCGGTTGCCGCGAGGTGGTGCAGGAGGGAGACAACGGCTTGCTGGTGCCGGTGCGGGACACGCAAGCCCTGGCCGCCGCGCTGAAGAAATTGATCCTCGACGCGGACCTGCGCCGCCGCATGGGCGAACGCAGCCGGGAGCGGGCGCTGGCCGAGTTTTCCCAGGAACTCGTGATCGGCCAGACCCTGGCCCTGTATCGCGAGCTGGCTCCATGAACGTTCTCGTCACCGGCGCCTCCGGTTTCGTCGGCCGCGCCACTTGCGCCTGCCTCGCCGCCAGGGGCCACGGCGTGATTCCTGCGCTGCGCGGGGCGCGGGACATGGCCGGCGCGCGCCGGGTAGGGGAGGTGGGGCCGGCCACGACCTGGGGCGCCGCCCTGGACGGAGCTGACGCCGTGGTGCACCTGGCCGCCCGCGTGCATCGCATGGCGGATGCCGAGGGCGACCCGCTCGCGGCCTACCGCCGCGTGAATACCGCGGGTACCCTGAACCTGGCCCGCCAGGCCGCAGTCGCCGGAATCCGGCGTTTCGTCTTCGTCAGCTCCATCAAGGTGAACGGCGAAGGCCGGACGGAACCTTATACCGAGTCCGATCCGGCCGCACCCATGGATGCCTATGCGGTGTCCAAGTGGGAAGCGGAACAGGGCTTGCGCGAGATCGAGGCGGCGACGGGGATGCGGGTGGTGATCCTGCGCCCGCCCCTGATCTATGGCCCCGGCGTGGGGGCCAATTTCCTGCGCCTGATGCGGAGCGTGGAAAAGGGCTGGCCGTTGCCCTTCGGCCGCGTCGAAAATCGCCGCAGCCTGCTTTATCTGGGAAATCTCACCGATGCCCTGTCCGCCTGTCTGGAACATTCCGCCGCGGCGGGAAAGACTTTCCTGCTCTGCGACGGCGAGGATGTTTCCAGCGCCGAACTGGTACGCCGCCTGGCCCGCGCCATGAACCGGCCGGCCCGCCTGTTGCCGCTGCCGACGGCCTGGTTGCGGGTGGCGGGGCGTTTGCCGGGGCGCGGGGCGGAGATGGATCGGATACTTGGTTCGCTGACTGTCGACAGCAGCCTGATCCGCCGCGATCTGGGCTGGCGGCCGCCATTTTCCATGGCGCAAGGGCTGGAACTGACCGTGGGCCATTTTCTCCGGCAGGGTGGGCATGCACTGCCTTGAACCTTGATTCCTCAGTTGACCGCTCGTTTGGCTGCGTGAGGCCGCATGGGTGCTGAGGTTCGCGCCTTCGATCACGCTCACCTGCCGGGTGAGCCCGCTACGCGCCCGAATCTAATGGACCCTCAAAATTTGAAACAATTGGCTCTGGAGCATGGCACACCGCTGTT
>CAIXFP010000043.1 GCA_903918705.1 uncultured Pseudomonadota bacterium | reverse complement strand
GAGGCGCAGCCGTTCTACGTGAATTCGCCCTTCGGCATCGTCCTCGCCCACAACGGCAACCTGACCAACACCGAGACTTTGCAGCGCGAGTTGTTCATGGATGACCTGCGCCATGTGAACACCGGGTCCGACTCGGAAGTGCTGCTCAACGTCCTCGCCCACGAGTTGCAGGAATCCGTGCACGGCCACCGCCTCACCGTCGACGACGTGTTCAACGCGGTGGCCGGGGTGCACCGCCGCTGCAAGGGCGCCTATGCCGTGGTGGCCATCATCGCCGGCTTCGGCCTGCTCGCCTTCCGCGACCCCAACGGCATCCGTCCCCTGCTCATCGGTCGCCAGGAATCAGAGGTAGGCACCGAGTGGATCGTCGCTTCCGAAAGCGTGGCGGTGGAGCCCACCGGCTTCCACGTGGTGCGCGATGTGCAGCCGGGCGAGGCGGTGCTGATGACCGTCAGCGGCGATTTCCACAGCCGCCAGTGCGCGCAGCCCAGCGCGTTCACGCCCTGCATCTTCGAATACGTTTATTTTGCCCGGCCCGATTCCATGATGGACGGCGCCTCCATCTACGAGGCGCGCCTGCGCATGGGCGAATTTCTGGCGGAAAAGATCAAGCGCGAATTTGGCCACCTGGCCATCGACGTGGTAGTGCCCATCCCCGACACCAGCCGCCCCTCCGCCCTGCAACTGGCCTATCGCCTGGGGCTGCCGTACCGGGAAGGTTTCGTCAAGAACCGCTACATCGGCCGCACCTTCATCATGCCCGGCCAGGCGTCGCGCAAGAAATCGGTGCGCCAGAAACTCAACGCCATGTGCGTGGAGTTCAAGGGCAAGAACGTGCTGCTGGTGGACGACTCCATCGTGCGCGGCACCACCAGCCGGGAAATCATCCAGATGGCGCGGGAGGCCGGTGCCAAATCGGTCTACTTCGCCTCAGCCAGCCCGCCGGTGCGTTTCCCCAACGTCTACGGCATCGACATGCCGACCCGCGCCGAGTTGCTGGCCAACGACCGCTCGGACGCCGAGATCGCCCGGGAACTGGGCGCCGACGCCGTGGTGTACCAGGATCTGGCGGACCTCATCAGCGCGGTGCGGAAGGTCAATCCCAAGCTGACACAATTCGACTGTTCCTGCTTCGACGGCCATTACGTCACCGGCGATGTCGACGCGGCCTACCTGGCCCGCCTGGAAGGCCAGCGCAACGGTGAAATTCCCACGGTGCCCGCGCCCGCCACCCGGCAGATGGACCTGAACCTGGCGGGCAGCCAGTAACGTAGCGCCGGCGCCTCGCCGGCGACCTTTTTGGTATGGCTTCATCATGACGACACTTCTCCAGCCGGAAACCCTGGCGGTCCGCGCCGGCACCCAGCGCTCCCAGTTCAACGAGCATTCCGAGGCGATGTACCTCACCTCCAGCTTCGTCTTCGGCAGCGCCGCCGAAGCCGCCGCCCGCTTCTCCGGTGCGGAAACCGGCCCCATCTACGCCCGTTTCACCAATCCATCGGTGTCCATGTTCGAGGAACGCCTGGCCGCCCTGGAGGGCGCCGAGCGCTGCGTCGCCTTCGCCTCCGGCATGGCGGCCATCCTCGCCACCGTGATGGGCCTGATGAAAGCCGGCGAGCACGTGGTGGCCTCCCGCTCCATCTTCGGCTCCACGGTGCAGTTGTTCAGCAACATCCTCGGCCGCTTCGGCGTCACCACCACCTTCGTCTCGCCCACCGACCCGGCGGAATGGCGCGCGGCGGTGCGGCCCGATACCCGGCTGTTCTTCGTCGAATCCCCCTCCAACCCGCTCACCGAAGTCAGCGACCTCCGCGCCCTGGCGGCCATCGCCCATGAACATGGCGCTGTGCTGGCGGTGGACAACTGCTTTTGCACCCCGATCCTGCAGCGGCCCCTGGAACTGGGTGCCGACCTCGTCATCCATTCCGCCACCAAGTATCTCGACGGCCAGGGCCGGGTGCTGGGCGGCGCGGTGCTGGGCGAGAAAAATCTGATGGAAGGCGTCTACACCTTCCTGCGCACCGCCGGCCCCACCTTGTCGGCGTTCAACGCCTGGGTGCTGTTGAAGGGCCTGGAAACACTGAATCTGAGAATGCGGGCGCATTCGGAAAACGCACTGGAACTGGCGACCTGGCTGGAAGCGCATCCCAAGGTCAGCCGGGTGCTTTATCCCGGCCTGGCTTCCCACCCGCAACATGAACTGGCCATGGCCCAGCAGATAACGGGGGGCGGCATCGTCGCCTTCGAGGTGGCAGGTGGCAAGGACGCCGCCTGGAAGGTCATCGACGCCAGCCGCGTCATGTCCATCACCGCCAACCTGGGCGACACCCGCACCACCATCACCCACCCGGCCAGCACCACCCACAGCCGCATGACCCCGGAACAGCGCGCCGCCGCCGGCATCGGTGACGGCCTCATCCGCATCGCGGTGGGACTGGAAGCGGGGGTGGATCTGCGGGCCGATCTGGCGCGGGGGCTGGATTCGATCTAGCGTCCCGTCGGGCTTTCCGCGCCGCTCAATCCCGCGCCGGCTCCATCACCGCGTCCAGGTTGAGGTTGTCGCAGTATTCGAAGAAATCGCCGCGCAGGGTGGGCAGGTGCATGTCGCCGGGCACGCCCACAGTCATGTTGACCGAGAACATGGGGGTGCCGGTGTGGGGCGCGGGGTAGGTGTCGGTGGACAGTTCCTCGATGTTGATACCCTGGCGCGCGAAGAAGTCCGCCAGACTGTGGACGATGCCGGGGTGGTCCATGGCCACCACGTTGACCCGGTAGGGCACCTGCGGCGTCTTGCGCTCGGCCGGGCGGGTGCGCTTGTGGAT
>CAIXFP010000042.1 GCA_903918705.1 uncultured Pseudomonadota bacterium | reverse complement strand
CTGGTTCCGCCGCCAGATCTTCGGCCAGAAGAGCGAGAAGCGGCTGTTCGAGATCCCCCAGCAAATGACCCTGGGCGAGATGCCCGAACAGGACAAACCCGCGCCGCCGGAAGCCACCCGCCTGGTGCCCGCCCATAGCCGCCGCGTGCAGCGCAGCGGCGCCGATGCGGGCGATGAATCGGGCCTGTTCTTCGATGCAGCCAAAGTGCCGGTCGAAATCATCCACGTCCCCAACCCGGAGATAGCCGGGCTGGCGCCGGACCAGTACGAGGTGATCGGCGAGAAGGCCAGCCATCGCCTGGCGCAGCGTCCGGGCAGCTATGTGGTGCTCAAGTACGTGCGCCCGCTGATCAAGCGGCTCGACACCCAGACCCTCTCCTGTCCGCCCGCCCCTGTCGGCGTCCTCGAAGGCAGCCGCGCCGATGTCAGCTTCGTCGCCGGCCTCCTGCTCGACAAGTTCGCCTACCACCTGCCCTTGTATCGCCAGCACCAGCGCCTGATCGATGCCGGATTCAAGCTCAGCCGGCCCTGGCTGACCCAGATCGCAGCCCAAGGCGCTTCGTTGCTGGAGCCGATCTACGAAGCGCAACTGGCGTCGATCCGCGCCTCGCGCATCAAGGCGATGGACGAAACCCCGATCAAGGCGGGGCGGGCCGAGCCGGGCAAGCTGAAGGGCGGCTACTTCTGGCCGATCTACGGCGAACTCGACGAGGTGTGCTTCCCGTTCTTCGACAGCCGGGCGCACGCCAACGTGGAGAAGGCGCTCGGCCTCACGCCGGTGGAACGCGGCGTGCTGCTCTCCGACGGCTACGCCGCTTATGCGCAATACGCCGGCAAGACTGGCCTGACGCACGCCCAGTGCTGGGCACACACCCGACGTAAGTTCATCGAGGCGGAACGGGCGGAACCGACGTTGGCCGCCCAGGCGCTGGACCAGATCGGGGCGATTTACGCCATCGAGGCGCAAATCAGGGAGCGAAGGCGAACCGGCGAGAAGAAACGCGAGGATCGCCTGAACCATTCCAAGCCCTTGGTGGATAAATTCTTCGCCTGGGTGCAGCAGTGCTTCGATGAGCATGGTTTGCTGCCCACAAACCCGATGACAGGGGCGCTGGCTTATGCGCGGGAGCGGCGCCTGGGGCTGGAGGTGTTCCTGACCGATCCGGATGTGCCGATCGATACCAATCATCTGGAGCGAGCGTTGCGGGCGATTCCGATGGGGCGCAAGGCTTGGCTGTTCGCCTGGACCGAGTTGGGCGCGAAACACGTGGGCATCGTCCAGAGCCTGATCGTCACCTGCCGACTGCATGGCGTCGATCCCTATGACTACCTGGTCGACGTGCTTCAGCGCGTGGGACAGCACCCGGCGGCCGATGTCGCCCAGCTCACCCCAAGGCTGTGGAAGGGTCGCTTCGCCGCCAACCCACTGCGCTCGGATGTGCATGGCGTGTCCTGCGCGGGAAGAACGCCAGCTGGTTAACGGTTACGATCCACTGGTCAACGGCCTCTTGCGCGCCGCGGGCAAGCCCACGATGGAACAAGGCACCGGG
>CAIXFP010000041.1 GCA_903918705.1 uncultured Pseudomonadota bacterium | reverse complement strand
CGGCGTGCCCTTCATGTACAGCACCACCGGGGTGGTGGTGACCAGTTGATGAACCTGTTCCTTCATATCCATGGCGATACCCAACTTAGTTGACTAAATAAATCGGGAATTATACGGGCGCAAGCTGAATGGTCAAGCCATACCGGATTGGTAGTCGAAGGCGTCGGAGAAAAAAGCCTCTTCCGGTAGGCCGCGCGCCATGAAATCGCGTCTGGCTGCCTGCACCATCACCGGGGCGCCGCAGGCATAGACCTCGTGGCCCGAGAGATCCTTGAAGTCAGCCAGCACCGCTTCGTGCACTCGGCCCCCGCGGCCGCGCCAATCCGGCGTCGTCTGGTCCAGTACCGGAATGAAACTGAAATTCGCATGGCGTTGCTGCCACTGCCCCGGCAGATCCGGTTGGTACAGGCTGGGCAGGTCGCGCGCGCCCCAGTAGAGCACGAACTGGCGGTCCACCGCGTGGTGGAAGGCGTGAGCCAGCATGCTCTTGATCGGCGCGTAGCCGGTGCCACCGGCCACGAAGATGGCCGGCTTGTCGGAGTCGCGCAGAAAGAAGCTGCCGTTGGGGCCCTTGATGCGCAGGATGTCCTTGGCCTTCATGACGTTGAACACGTGTTCGGTAAAGTGGCCGCCCGGCACGTGGCGGACGTGCAGTTCCAGCAGACCGTCGTCTTCCGGTGGATTGGCCAGGGAAAAACTGCGCCGGCGACCATCCTTGAGGAGAAAGTCGATGTACTGGCCCGGCAGGAATTGCAGGCGTTCGTTGGCCGGCAGCTTGAGCCAGATGGCCATTACGTCGGCGGCCAGCTTTTCCATGCGTTCCACCCGGCAGGGCAAGGTCTTGACCGGAATATCCCGGGCGGCGCCGACTTCCTTCACTTCGATGGCGAGATCGCTCTTCGCCGTGGCGCAGCAGAACAATGCCAGGCCACGCGACTTTTCTTCATCGGTCAGGGCGCTGGCCTGGTAATTACCCAAGTCCACCGCGCCGTCCAGTATCTTGCCCTTGCAGGCGCCACAGGCACCGTTGCGACAGCCATAAGGCAGCGCGAAGCCGGCATTGAGCGCGGCGGATAGCAGAGTCTCGCCCTCGTCGACGCTAAACTGGTGGCCGCTGGGCTGGATGGTGACCTGGTGGGACATTCCGAATTCCTTTTTATGAGCGTAAGTCTGTGAAGCGTATCTTGATTGTTGGCTGCGGCGACGTGGGTTTGCGCGCCGCCCGTCTGTTGGCCGGACATGCCCGCCTTTATGGCCTGATCCGTACTCCGCAACACGGTGGCGAACTGCGCGCCGCCGGGGTGACCCCACTCCTGGGCGACCTCGACGACCGAGCCAGTCTCAGGCGCCTCGCCGGCCTCGCCGAGGTGGTGCTGCATTTCGCGCCGCCGCCCGGCGAGGGGGAGGGCGATCCGCGTACCCGCCATCTTCTGGCCGCCCTGAAACGGGCCGGAAGTCTAGCGCAACTGGTCTACATCAGCACCAGCGGGGTGTACGGCGACTGCGGCGGCGCGGTGGTGCGGGAAACTTGGCCGGCACGGCCCGGCAATCCACGCGCGCGCCGACGCGCCGACGCGGAGGCGCAATTACGCCGATTCGGCCGGCACGGCCCCCGTGTCTGCCTGTTACGCGCGCCCGGCATCTACGCCCAGGAGCGGATGCCGGAAGCCCGCGTGCGCCAGGGCTTACCCGCCATCGTCCGGGATGACGACGTGTATACCAACCACATCCATGCCGACGATCTTGCCCGCCTGGCCATCGCCGCCCTGTTTCGCGGCCGCCGCAACCGCCTCTATAACGCGGTGGACGACAGCGGCCTGATGATGGGCGATTGGTTCGATGTGGTGGCCGATCATCTGGGCCTGCCACGTCCACCGCGCCTGCCCAGGGCCGGCGTGATCGCGGCGGTCACGCCGGCCATGCGCAGTTTCCTCATGGAGTCGCGGCGGCTAGCCAACTTCAGGATCAAGCGAGAATTGAATTTCCGCCTGCGCTATCCGACGGTCAGACAGGGCCTGTCCGGCTGATCGCCAGCCAATGCCCTTGCCGCTGCGGCTTCCGGGCAGGGCCAGCGCGAATGCGTACATTGTTCGATATAATGATTTTCTCTCGGGCAATGTCGGTGACTGGTTTGATTCGGCTTCATGATCCCTCGGGCAGGGATGTTCCTGGCTCCAAGTCGCAAATTTCGCCGCTTTCCCATCCCTTATCCTCACCGCTATTTCCGGCCTAACCGGCCATCCCTCAAGGCATGCCACGCAAGGTTTATATCCGTACTTTTGGTTGCCAGATGAACGAGTACGACTCGGACAAAATGGCAGATGTGCTCGCCGCCGGAGAGGGCTATACCCTGACCGAGCGCCCCGAGGAGGCCGACGTTATCCTGTTCAACACCTGCTCGGTACGCGAGAAGGCCCAGGAGAAGGTTTTCACCGATCTGGGCATGGTGCGGCACCTGAAGCAGGCCAACCCTGATTTGATCATCGGCGTTGGCGGTTGCGTCGCCAGCCAGGAAGGCGCCGCCATCGTTCGGCGCGCGCCCTACGTCGATCTGGTATTCGGGCCGCAGACCCTGCATCGCTTGCCGGCGATGATGGAGAAGCGCCGTAGCAGCGGTCAGGCGCAGGTCGATATTTCGTTCCCGGAAATAGAAAAATTCGACCATATCCCGCCGGCGCGGGTAGAAGGGGCAACCGCCTTCGTCTCGGTCATGGAAGGCTGTAGCAAGTACTGCACCTTCTGCGTGGTGCCCTATACCCGTGGTGAGGAGGTGTCGCGGCCCCTCGCCGATGTCCTGGCGGAGGTGGCGCATCTGGCTTCCGAAGGTGTTCGGGAAGTCACCCTGCTGGGGCAGAACGTGAATGCCTACCGCGGCGAGATGGGCGCGGATGAAACAGCCGATTTCGCCCTGCTCCTGGAACTGGTGGCCGAAGTGCCTGGGATCGAACGCATCCGCTTCACCACTTCCCACCCTCGCGAATTCACGCCCCGCCTCATCGATGCCTACGCCCGCATCCCGAAACTGGCCGCCTATCTCCATCTGCCGGTGCAGTCAGGCTCCGACCGAATTCTGGCGGCGATGAAACGCGGCTATACCGCGCTGGAGTACAAGAGCATCATCCGCCGCCTCAAGGAAGCCCGCCCCGGCATCAGTATCGCCTCGGATTTCATCGTCGGTTTTCCGGGAGAGACCGAGGCTGATTTTGCCGCCACCTTGAAACTCATCGCCGAGGTGGGTTTCGACGCTTCCTTCAGTTTCGTCTACAGCCCGCGTCCGGGCACGCCGGCCGCCGGCATGGCCGACGACACCCCGCACGAGGCCAAGTTGCAGCGCCTTTACCGCTTGCAGGAACAGATCAATGCCCAGGCGGCGGCCATCAGCGCGGCCATGGTGGGCAGTGTGCAACGGGTTCTGGTGGAGAAACCTTCCAAGAAGGATGCTCTGGAGTTGATGGGGCGCACGGAAAACAATCGTATCGTCAATTTCCCCGCCGCTGCCCGCCGCATCGGCCAATTCGTCGATGTCACCATTACCCAGGCCATGCCGCACAGCCTGCGTGGCGAAGTGGTCGTGAAGTGACCGCTTGATGCAGGTCGCCTTCAATCCCGTCGACAACAGCCGACTCGCCAATCTCTGTGGCGTGCTCGACGAAAACCTGCGCCAGATCGAGACCGCGCTGAATGTCACCATCGCGCGCCGCGGCGAGATTTTCCAGGTGAGTGGCGAAGCTGAGCAGCAAGAACGCGCGATCAGGCTGCTCAAGGATTTCTACCAGCGTGCGCGCCGGCCCCTGGACATCGACGACATCCAGTTGGCCCTGGTCGAGGTGGTGCACAAGCCCCAACTGTCTTCCAGTGATGCCGGCGACATGCCGGTGCTGATGACGCGGCGGGTTGGCCTGCACGGCCGCACCCCGCGGCAGAATACCTACATACGCCAAATGCAGGAGTACGACATCACCTTCGGCATCGGTCCCGCCGGCACCGGCAAGACTTACCTGGCGGTGGCCGGCGCCGTGGACGCACTGGAGCGCGATCTGGTCAAGCGCATCGTCCTGGTGCGTCCGGCCGTGGAGGCGGGCGAAAAACTGGGTTTCCTGCCCGGTGACCTGGTGCAGAAGGTCGATCCCTACCTGCGCCCGCTCTACGACGCGCTGTACGACCTGATGGGTTTCGACAAGACCACGCGGCAGTTCGAGAAGGGCGTGATCGAAGTGGCGCCGCTGGCTTTCATGCGCGGGCGCACCCTCAATCACGCTTTCATCATTCTCGACGAGGCGCAGAACACCACGCCGGAACAGATGAAGATGTTCCTCACCCGCATCGGCTTTGGCTCCCGCGCGGTGGTGACCGGCGACATCACCCAGATCGATCTGGCGCGTGGCCAGCGCTGCGGCCTGATCGAGGCGCGCGAAGTGCTGCATAACGTGCGCGGCCTCGCCTTCAGCGAATTCCAGAACGAAGACGTGGTGCGCCATCCTTTGGTGGCACGCATCATCGAAGCCTACGACGCCTACGGCAAAGGTCCGGCATGACGGTGACCGCCAAACTTGCCCTGGCCTTTCAGTTGGCCACCGAGCCGGCACTGATACCGGCCCGCGCGGAATTCCGCAAGTGGGCCAAAGCCACCCTGCTGCACGATGTGATGGCCACTCTGCGTATCGTCGACGAGGCCGAGGGGCTGCAACTCAATCAGGACTACCGGGGCAAGCCTTACGCGACCAATGTGCTGACTTTCGCCTATGGCGTGGAAGATCAGGATGGCTCCCTGAGTGGCGACATCGTGCTGTGCGCGCCCGTGGTGGCGCGTGAAGCCACGGAGCAGGGCAAACCCTTGTCGGCCCACTACGCTCATCTCACCGTCCATGGCATGCTTCACCTGCAAGGCTACGACCATGAAATCGAGGACGAGGCGGTTGCGATGGAAGCGGTTGAAAGCTTTATCATGATGCGGCTGGGATTTCCCGACCCTTACCAAGATGGATGACCCTAGTAATCACCGACCTGGCTTGATCGAACGACTGACTTCCTGGCTCTCGCGCGAGCCGGACAACCGCGACGAGTTGCTCGAACTCCTGCACGCGGCCTACGAAAAGAACCTGCTGGATGCCGATGCCCTGTCCATGATCGAGGGCGTCATGCAGGTCTCGGAAATGCAGGTGCGCGAAATCATGATTCCGCGTGCTCAGCTCGATGTCGTAGACATCAACGAGCCTCCGGAGAAAATCCTGCCTTTCGTCATCGAAACGGCCCATTCACGGTTTCCCGCCGTGGATGGCGAACGCGACAACGTGGT
>CAIXFP010000040.1 GCA_903918705.1 uncultured Pseudomonadota bacterium | reverse complement strand
TGCCCTCGACTTTTTCGTCACCCACCACCGCCACCGGCTGCCGGTTCCACAGGAACTGCACGCCCTCCTCCTTGGCGTTGGCCACTTCCCGCTTGGAACCGGGCATGTTGGCTTCATCCCTGCGGTAGGCGCAGGTGACGCTGGCCGCACCCTGGCGAATCGCGGTGCGGTTGCAGTCCATCGCGGTGTCGCCGCCGCCGAGAACCACGACGCGCAGGCCCTTCATGTCGATGAACTCTTCCTGGGGCAGGCCCAGGCAGTTGTTCACGTTGGAGATCAGGAAGGGCAGGGCCGCCATGACGCCGGGCAGATCCTCGCCGGGAATGCCGGCCTGCATGTAGGTGTAGGTGCCCATGCCGAGGAACACGGCGTCGTACTCGGCCAGCAGCTCGGCCATCGGCATGTCCTTGCCGACCTCCACGCCCAGGCGGAACTCGATGCCCATGCCCGCGAAGATTTCGCGGCGGCGCGCCATCACGCTCTTTTCCATCTTGAACTCGGGAATGCCGAAGGTGAGCAGGCCGCCGATCTCCGGATACCTGTCGAACACCACCGCTTTCACCCCGTTGCGCGCCAGCACGTCGGCGCAGCCGAGGCCGGCGGGGCCGGCGCCGATGATGGCGACCTTCCGGCCGGTGGCGACCACGCGGCTCATGTCCGGGCGCCAGCCCTGGGCAAAGGCGGTGTCGCTGATGTACTTCTCCACCTGGCCGATGGTGACCGCCCCCGCCTTCACCTGGTTCAGGGTGCAGGAGCCTTCGCAGAGGCGGTCCTGGGGGCAGACGCGGCCGCAGACTTCCGGCAGGGAATTGGTCTGGTGCGACAGCTCGGCGGCCTCGAACAAGCGGCCCTCATCCACCAACTTCAACCAGTTGGGGATGTAGTTGTGCACCGGGCACTTCCACTCGCAATAGGGGTTGCCGCAGGCGAGGCAGCGTCCGGCCTGTTCATGGGCCTGGTCGGTGTCCATCGGGGCATAGATTTCCTTGAACTCGACCTTGCGAACTTCGGCCGGGGTCTTCGCGCCGTCGCGGCGGGCGATGTTGAGGAATTGGAATACGTCGGACATATCGTTTACCTAACCAGAAATTTCGACGATGACTTCGCCGCTCTGCAACAACGTGACAGCATCTGAAAATGTTCGTTCGAACACCTGCTTCAACCCCACATTGGTGAAATTACCGCAAGTTACCCACAACAATTTCGGCGGCGCATCGTGACGCATGACCTGCTCGACGAAATCGCTGTCCTTGCTGATCACGAAGGCTTCATTCCCACCAACCTGGCGGGCCGCCATAAATATTTCCAAATCTCCGGCGTCCCGCAAGCCAATCTCGCGCAACGCCTTTGCATGCACTCCCAGGATCTCGCGCAGCCAGATCGCCAAGCCTGGAGGTAACTGCGCAACAATCCACAAAATCACGCGGCCAGCCTGATGATGTCGGAGTGCCGCGCCGAAATTTCAAACAGGCCTGAATATCTTCACGTTCGATGTCGGGGAAGTCCGCCAGGATTTCATCCACCGATACCCCTTCGCCCAGCATCTCCAGCAGATCGGCCACTCGGATGCGCATGCCACGGACACAGGGGTGACCACCGCATTGTTTCGGGCTGAAGGTGATGCGATCTTCAAGCATGGTGATGTTCGCCATCTTGAGAGACATCGCGGCGGGAGCGCATGGCGAGCAACAGAGCAATAACTCCGTAGACCAGTACCATGCCCATTCCGATGAGCATCGCTTCGAGCATCGTCATTTCACTCGTCCTCCATGGCCAACAACAGATTGGCTATCAATTGGCACACGATCCACCAGCCAAATGCCGCGACTAATGCAATGGGCTGGTTGATCGAATATCCAAGCACCCCGAGTCCGATACCGCCAATATTTGACACTTTCTTCAATTCATCAGCGATGGATTTTCGGACTTCACGGTTAAAGCGCAGTTTCATTAGACGCGCTCAATCCTTCAACAAACTATCCAGCGTCAAAGCCTTGGGCTTCACCAGCCAGAAGCGGTTCACCACATCGTCGAAATTCTCCAACATCCAGCGGGCGCGCTCGGAGCTGGTGTAGAGGACGTGTTTTTCCAGTTTCTCGCGCAGGAAGGCGCGGTGTTCGCCGGTCTTCTCATCGTTGATGCGGTTGATGTCCACCAGTTCGTTGTTGTACTTCTCGGCGAAGGTTCCGTCCTCGTCGTAGATCAGCGCGAAGCCGCCGGTCATGCCGGCGCCGACGTTGAGGCCGGTGTTGCCCAGCACGATGATGCAGCCGCCAGTCATGTACTCGCAGCAATGCTCGCCGACACCTTCCACCACCGCCAGCGCCCCGGAGTTGCGCACGCCGCAGCGCTCCCCGGCCATGCCGGCCGCGTACAACTCGCCACCGGTGGCGCCGTACAGACAGGTGTTGCCGATGATGCTGGCCTGATAGGCCACGAAGGAGGAACCGCGGGTCGGATAGACGATGAGGCGGCCGCCGGACATGCCCTTGCCCACGTAGTCGTTGGCATCGCCCTCGATTTCCAGGGTGAGGCCCATGTGGTTCCAGACGCCGAAGCTCTGGCCGGCGGAACCATTCAGCTTGATGTGCAGACAGTCGGCAGGCAGGCCGGCGGCGCCGTGGGCGCGAGCGATCTCGCCGGACAGCCGGGCGCCGATGGAACGGTTCACGTTGCGCACGGCGTATTC
>CAIXFP010000039.1 GCA_903918705.1 uncultured Pseudomonadota bacterium | reverse complement strand
CAGGGTGTCGGCCAGGGTCAGGCAGCGCATGACGTGGCCGGCCCCCAGTTCGCTGGAAGCATCGGCACGCAGCGCCACCCTCATTCGCCTCCCTCCCGCCAGGCCCGGTACATCAGTTCGGCGCGGCGCCAGTCTTCCTCGGTGTCGATGTCCTGGACCAGGTGCCGTGGCAGGATCACCGCCAGGGAGGCGGGCGAAAACAGGACCGCGTCCTCGAGAAAGGCCGTTGCCCGGCCCCAATAGAACTGGGCGGCGTCGTGGTAGGCCGGTTCCAGATCCTGGGAGCGGGTGGCGCGGTATTCCGGATGCAGGGCCTCCACCTCGCCGCACGGGTTGAGACGGATCGCCCGCTGGATCGGAAAGGGGAAGCTGGTCACGCTGAACACGAAGGCTTTGCCGCTTTCCAGCAGGCGCCCGTGGCCCTCCCGCAGATAGCGGGGCTGGACGAAGGGGGCGGTAGCATAGATGCAGCAGGCGTAGTCCACCTCCAGGCCGGCGTCGCGGTGCCAGAGTATCGCCTGCTTCACCACGGCGTTGGTGCCGGTGTGGGCGTCGGCCAGTTCCGCCGGGCGCAGG
Source organism: uncultured Pseudomonadota bacterium (assembly GCA_903918705.1). GTDB lineage: Bacteria > Pseudomonadota > Gammaproteobacteria > Burkholderiales > Thiobacillaceae > PFJX01. The sequence goes on along the minus strand of CAIXFP010000039.1, from coordinate 14,707 downwards.
AAGGGAACCTCGGCGCCGTGGGCGCGGGCCACGGCAGCGATCTCGGCATCGTCGGTGGAAACCATGACCCGGTCGAACAGCCCCGTCTCCAGGGCGGCGGCGATGGAGTAGGCGAGGATGGGGCGGCCGCAGAACGGCCGGATGTTTTTGCGCGGAATCCGCTGGCTGCCGCCCCGCGCCGGAATGACGCAGAGCTTCATGCCAGGGCCTCGCGCAGCACCGCCACCACCCGGTCCTGCTCCGCCTCGCTCAGCGTCGGGTAAAGCGGCAGGGTGAGGGCCCGGCTGTAGTAATCCTCGGCCGCCGGGAAGTCGCCCGGGACGAAGCCGAGCCCGCGGTAGTCGGGTTGCAGGGGCACCGGGATGTAGTGGACGTTGACGCCGATGCCGGCGCTGCGTAGGTGCTCGAACACCGCGCGGCGCCGGCTGGCGTCATTCAGGCGCACCACATAGAGGTGCCAGGCGGAATCGGCGGCGGGGTCGCGCCACGGCGTCCGCAGGGGCAGGTCGGCCAGCAGGCTGTCGTAGCGGTCGGCCAGGCGGCGACGCGACGCCAGGTACTCGTCCAGGCGCGCCAGTTGCGTCAGGCCGAGGGCGGCCTGGAGGTCGGTGAGCCGGTAGTTGAAGCCGAGCTCGGTCTGCTCATAGAACCATGGCCCCTCCTCCGCCTGACGCGCCGGGTCGCGCCGGATGCCATGGCTGCGCAGGGCTGCCATGTGTTCGGCCAGGGCGGCGTCCCGGCACAGGGCCATGCCGCCCTCGCCGGTGGTGATGATCTTGACCGGGTGGAAGCTGAACACGGTGATGTCGCTGGAGCCGCCCTGGCCGATGGGCCGGCCGCGGTAGCGCCCGCCGATGGCGTGGGAGGCGTCCTCGATGACGCGAAAACCGTAACGCCGGGACAACTCGGCGATGGCCGCCATGTCGCAACTCTGCCCGGCAAAATGCACCGGCACCACCACCTTGGGCAGGCGGCCGTCCCGTTCGGCCTGCTCCAGTTTGTCCGCCAGGGCCGCGACGGACAGGTTGAGGCTGTCCCGGTCGATGTCCACGAAATCCGCCGTGGCGCCGCAGTAACGCGCGCAGTTGGCCGAGGCGACGAAGGTATTGGGGCTGGTCCAGAGGTGGTCGCCCGGCCCCAGGTCGAGGGCGAGACAGGCCAGGTGCAGGGCGGACGTGGCGCTGTTGACCGCCACCGCGGACGTGGCGCCGCAGCGTTCCGCCACCGCCGCCTCGAAGCGGGGAACCAGCGGCCCCTGGGTCAGCCAGTCGGAACGCAGCGCCGCGGCCACCGCGGCCACGTCTTCATCCCGAATGTCCTGGCGGCCGTAGGGAATCACATGCCGGCCCGCAGATTGAACTGGCGTATCCCCTCGACGTCCAGGAATTGCGGATTGTTGCCCGAGTTGTACTCAAACCCCTGGTGAACTGGAGTGCCCGTCTCCCCCAGGGCGTTGTGGCGGTAATCCATGTCCATGCCGAAAAAGCGGATGGACGGCTGGATCACAAAATGGTCGGCAAACTCCAGGGTCAGGTGGGAGTCGTCGGAAGGACACATGATTTCGTGCAGCTTTTCGCCCGGGCGAATACCCACGACGTGGCTGGGATGATCGGGCGCCATGGCGGCAGCCAGATCGCTGATGCGCACCGAGGGGATCCGCGGCACGAATATTTCGCCGCCGCGCATGCGCATGAAATTGGTGAGGACGAAATCCACGCCTTCCTGGAGCGTGATCCAGAAACGGGTCATGCGCGGGTCGGTGATGGGCAGGCTGACCACGCCTTCGGCGAGGAGCTTGGCGAAGAAGGGCACCACGGAACCCCGCGAGCCCACCACGTTGCCGTAGCGCACCACGGCGAAACGGGTGCGCGCCCCGCCGGTCATGTTGTTGGCGGCGACGAACAGCTTGTCGGAGGCCAGCTTGGTGGCGCCGTACAAGTTGATGGGGTTGGCCGCCTTGTCGGTGGAAAGGGCGATGACCTTGTCCACGTTGTTGGCCAGCGCCGCCTTGATGACGTTTTCCGCGCCGTGGATATTGGTCTTGATGCATTCCATCGGGTTGTATTCCGCCGCCGGCACCTGCTTCAGCGCCGCCGCGTGGATGACAAAATCGACCCCGTTCATGGCCTGGGTGAGCCGCTCGCCGTCGCGCACGTCGCCGATGAAGTAGCGCATGCAGGGGGCGTCGAAGTCCTGCTGCATCTCGAACTGCTTGAGTTCGTCCCGTGAATAGACGATGAGGCGGCGCGGCTTGTAGCGCGCCAGCAGGGTGTGGAGGTAAAGCTTGCCGAAGGAACCGGTACCGCCGGTCACCAATATCGATTTGTCATTGAACATGGCGAGGGGCTCCGTGTTGAAAACCGGCGGATTATGCGCGACTGGACCTGGTACGTCAGTGCCGTGTCGCGGGCTAACCGGCTTCTCCCCGCAAACCCGCGGCGACATTCAGGTTGATAGAGATCAGGATGTCCAGTTTTTCCGGCGCCGGATAGGCCAGCACATCAAAGGAGCGGCGATCGACGAAAGCGCTCAGGGCCAGGAGGTTGCGCTTGATCTCACCGGGCAGGGGATTTTCCTCCATGGACAATTCAGCCTGAAAAAACGTCCAGACCCGCTGGTTGTAGGTCAGTACTTCGTGCAGCCTGGCGTCATGGTCGTCGCGGACCCAGTTCGTGCGCAATTCCTGAATCTGCATCGCCGCCTTGGTCAGGACAGTGGCTTCCAGGTCGCGCTGCGACAAGGTGGCCTTCTCGACGTTGCGATAGGCATCAAGTGGGTTCATGGACATTGCTGACCAACTCCTGTTCGTAGGCAATCAATTCACGCGCGCTTTTCAGCGCCTTGTAGTACTTACCATCCAGCACGAGTTCGCTGATCCTGGCGATCAACGCCTGGGTGCTAGGTGCCGCCTCTATCACCGGTCGCACCTGCTCCCAATAAAACTGGTGATAGCGGGCCAGGTTGGGCGTATCCAGGTACATGAACTGCACCGCCAGATAGATCCGTTTGCACGGGGTATCCGCCTCTTCCTCCTTGAGAATGTCTTTTTCCCGCAGCAAGGGCACATCGTTCAGGACCATCAACTGGCAGCGGCTATCGCCATTGACGACAACGGCCCCAGCAAGAAACAACTTCTCGTGGGGCCGCAAATCGAGTTTAAGGGGCATCTATCCAATCACTCCGTTACTTGGCCTCCGCGGCCTGCACCAGTTGGCTCGCATTGCTGCCGATACTTTGTCCGCCAAGGTCAGCAAGTTGCGAACGCACGCTGGACGCCTGCCCTTCGGGCGACCCGGTCGGCTGTATGTAACCAACCACGTTGCGCCACATGCCGGCCTGCATCTCCTGCAATGAACTCTTCACCGCCTTGATCTGATCGAGGGCCTGACTGACCTGGGCATCGCTGGCCGTCTTGGGATCCAGCGGAAGCAGTTTCCAGTCCAGTTTCTTGTCGTTCACGGCGGCGCCCGACGCATCGCTTCCCGTGCCGGCAGAAGCCGCATTGGCAGCGATGGTTTTCCCGACCGTAGCGACGACCTGCGGCAGAGGATAAGTCAATTTCTCGATCTGCTGACGCAATCCGTCGACCTTGTCGAGCAGTTTGATCCGCGCCGGATTATCCACAGGATAGGGCGGAAACATTTTCACGATCTGATCCAGTTTGCTTGCGGCCTTGTCCAGTAATTGGCCCACCTGGGCCGCGGTAGTGCCGACCTCGCGCACTGTCGCCGCCGTCTCGTTCAAGACGCTCTGTCGATCCACCAGTTGCGCAAAGACGCCAGCCACCCGTGTGGAACTGGACGCCCTCGATGCCTTCGTGCCTGCCACATCAGTGGACTGCGGCGGGGCCGTGCTGTCCGGCCCACCAAGCATAGAGCCGGCGCGTTGCATTCCTGCGGCGCCGGCTTGAATCGCAACCGAGTAACCAAGGCCAGCCCCTGAGATTTCAGTGACCATTTTCAGCCTCCCCCCGCGTAAGCCCGAAAGCTTGCGCGGGTCAGGTTAAAGGGCATCGCTATCCTTAGAACAACTTCAGGATGGCCTGGTTGGACTGGTTGGAAATACTCAGCGCCGTGGTGCCCAATTGGTTCTGTGTCTGCAAGGCAAGCAGGTTCGCTCCCTCCGCGTTGGTATCGGCCCCCGTGAGATTGGTCGCACCCGTGGTCAAGGTGTTCACCATGGTGGTGATGAACGTTTGCCGGGCAGTCAAGGTACTCAGGTTGGATGCCAGTTCGGACGACCGGGTTTGCAGCGTTGCGATCGCGGTGTTCAGCGTTCCCTCGATCTTGTTCAGGTCAGCCGCGGTGCCCAGGCCGCCGACGCCCGAGGTCATGGAACCGGTGGCGCCCGCGACGGTTGCATCCGCCGTGGTGCCGGTACCGCCGCCGGAGATGGCCAGACCACTGGCGCCGGCGTTGAAGCCGGACATCACGATGCTGGTCGTGGCGTTCTCGTTGAAATTGACGGTCAGGGTCACGCTGCCGCTGGTCAGGAAGTTGACGCCGTTGTAGCTGGAGTCGGTGACCAGGTTGTTCAACTGGGCGATCACACTGTTGTATTGCCCGGTGAGGCCGCTGGTACCACCTGTGGCGGAACCACCCAGGATGGTGGCGCTGTTGACCGTATCGTTGAGGGCGGAACGAGCCTGGGTGACGATACCGCGCAGCGACTCGACCAGGGACAGCACACCGGTGATGCCGGTATCCGCGGCTTTCACCGTCTGAATGGCTTCACTGATGTTGTCCTTGAGGCCGCTCAGCAGGTTGGCGCGGGAACTCTCGCCCCGGGCTGCGAAGAAACTGGCGGGGTTGTCAACCGCACTATTGACCTTGTTGCCGGTGGACAGGCGCTGTTCCGTGGTACCCAACATGGTTGCGGTGCTCTGCAAAGCCACCAGGTTGGCACGCATCGAGGACGTGAGGTTGACGTTGTTGATCGACATGATAAAACTCCTTTTCTAGGGTCGATGGAGGAGGGCTTCTGCCTCCAAGGCTTGGACGAACTTCCGTGCCTTGCTCACGTTTACGGACCCGCGCGGGAAAACTTTAGGATTTTTTTAAAATTTTTTCCGACCGATTTTCAGTCACTCTGCCGCTGCGGGAAACAACACGTCGGTGAAGCCGAAATTACGCAGGTCACGGATGCGGCGCGGATACAGAACTCCCCACAGATGGTCGGTTTCGTGCTGCACCACCCGAGCGTGGAAACCGTCCACCTCGCGCTCGATCGGCCGGCCCAAAGGGTCACAGCCGGCATAGCGCAGATGTACGTGGCGCGGCACCTTGCCACGCAGGCCGGGCAAAGAAAGACAACCTTCCCAGCCCTCTTCCATCACCTCGGACAACGCGGTGAGAACCGGATTGATCAGCACGGTGAAGGGCACCGATTCCGCCTCCGGATAACGCGGGTTGCCCTCCACGGCGAAGATCACCACCTGAAGGTCCACGCCGATCTGGGGCGCGGCCAAGCCGACACCGTCGTTGGCGCGCATGGTCTCGGTCATGTCTGCGACCAGCTCGTGCAATTCCGGGGTGTCGAAGCTTTCCACCTTCCTGGCCACCCGTAGCAGCCGCGGATCGCCCATGCGCAGGATGTCGCGTAGCGCCATGCCCGTTCCCCCTCAAACCGCGCAGACGCCGCCGCCGGTGCTCGACGTATCGCTGCCGTAGCTCATGCAGGCCAGGTTCTTCAGCACCGTGCGCAGACGACCCATTACGTCATCCAGGGTCGCCTCGATCACTTCCGGCGAAATGCCGGCGGCGCTGTCGCCGCGCCCCGCGGCCCAGTTCACGGCAACCGTCACCGCCGCGTAGCAGAGGCCGAGTTCCCGCGCCAGGTAGGCTTCCGGCATGCCGGTCATGCCCACCATGTCGGCGCCGTCCTTCGCCAGACGGTCGATCTCCGCCTTGGTTTCCAGGCGCGGCCCCTGCACGCAGGCGTAGACACCGCCGTCCATGAAACCCTCGCGCGCCTGGCGCAGCGCGGTGATGCAGCGCTGGCGCATCTCCTCGCAATAAGGCCAGGTGAAATCCAGATGAGTCACCGGCTTCTCGCCGTAATCCGCGAACGTCGTCTCGCGACCGTGGGTGTAATCCATGATTTGATTCGGCACCGCCATACGCCCCGGGGAAAGCTCGGCATGGATGCCGCCCACGGTGGCCACCGACACCACGTGGCTGACCTTCTGCGCATGCAGCGCCCAGATATTGGCGCGGTAGTTCACCAGGTGCGGCGGAATCGTGTGGCCGTGGCCGTGGCGCGCCAGGAACGCCACCGGATGCCCATCCAGGTCGCCGAAACTAATGGGACCGGACGGCTCGCCGTAAGGCGTGCGTATGACTTGCCGATGGGTGATGGAAAGACCGGGAAGCTTGGTCAACCCGGTTCCGCCGATGATGGCCAGCATGAATGGCTCGCGTCTGTGTGTGCAATGGCGGGATATAGTAACCGGTAACTCCCTGGCGTACTTACCAGCTACCGTGCAGCGGTATAGAGGTCGGAGTGGACGGGATATGGCCATCGGACAATGTGACCACTATTCTGACGACGCTTGACAGCGCATTGTGCAATGCACAAAATTCAATGATGATCAGTTTTATCCCGAAGGAGAGAGACGTGGCGGACACAAACTGGATGAACGGCTGGCTGGATTCCCAGCAGGGTTACTGGAAAGCCTGGAGCGACATGGCCCAGCGTGGCATGAAGGTTCCGGAAGCGCCGAAAAACCCCTTTGCCGATGGCATCAATCAATGGTGGCAGGCCGTTTCACCGATGGCACCTTCATCGGGTCGGGACGTCTTCGACAAGGTGATGGATGTCAGCCGCGGCTACTTTACCCTGGCCGAACAGTTCATGAATTCCGCATCCGGAAACAAGGGTGTCGTCGGCATGGAAGCAGTGAACGGCTGGCTGGAGAACATGCAAAAGATGTGGAGCGGCTCACTCCAGCCCCAGTTCGGTGGCATCAATCCGGGCAAGGGCTTCAGTACATTCTGGGATTTGCCCATGGATACCTGGCAACGCCTTGCCGCCAACATCGTGCCCATGCCCGGCGACTTTACCCAGGCCCTCCATCCGGAAGGCTCCCATGCCATGCGCGACCAGATGAATAAATTCCTGTCGATACCGGCAGTGGGCTACACCAGGGAGTCCCAGGAGCAATTTCAAAACCTGACACAGCGCCAGATGGAATACGCCGCCGCGACCCAGGCCTATCACATGGCCTTCGGCAAACTCGGTGGCGAGACCGCTCGCCGCTTCCAGGAAGTGCTGCAGGAGCGCGGCAAGGAAGGCAAGACCATCTCTTCCATGCGTGAGTTGTATGACCAATGGGTGGAAATGAGCGAAGCGGCCTATGCCGAATTCGTCATGACGGAGGAATACCAGAAGCTATACGGCCATATGGTGAACAGTTTGCTGGCGCTCAAGAAACAGATGGCGCGCATGGTGGACCAGTCTCTGGAATCCATGCATATGCCGACCCATACCGAGATCAGCACCCTGCAGTGTCGGCAACAGGAATTGCGCCGCGAGAACCTGCGCCTGAGAAAAGAGATCAAGGACATCAACCAGCAACTCGCCGATATCCGCCAGGCCATGTTGCAACCCGCGGCTGCCGCAGCCGACGATACCGTCCCGGCTCCCGCCAAGCGCGCCACCGCCACCCGCACCAAGAAAGCAGGAGATGCCAAATGATGCCCATCGACATGCGCCCGGATGCCGTCATGCAAGAACTCATGGCCTACGGCCAGAAACTCTCGCACGGGGTGCAGAACCTCATGGAAGTCGGCGAGATTTCCAGCGGCGTCACGCCCAAGACCGTGATCTATCAGGAAGACAAGCTCACCTTGTACCGTTTCAACCCGAGTGCCGAGAAGGTTCAGAACAAGACCCCACTGCTCATCGTCTATGCGCTGGTGAACCGGCCCTACATGGCCGACATCCAGGAAAACCGCTCCACCGTGAAAGCCCTGATGGCGGCCGGCCAGGACGTCTATCTGGTGGATTGGGGCTACCCGGATCGTTCCGATCGCTATCTCACCCTGGACGATTACATCAATGGCTACCTGGATCGCTGTGTCGATGTGATTTGCGATCGTCACCGGATCGACAAAATCAACATTCTGGGCATCTGCCAGGGGGGCACCTTCTCCCTGTGCTATGCGGCGCTGCATCCGGAAAAGGTGAAGAATTTGGTCACCATGGTGACCCCGGTGGATTTCCAGACTCCTGACAACATGCTGTCCCATTGGGTGCAGCAGATCGATGTCGATCTGGTGGTGGATACTCTGGGCAACGTGCCCGGTGAAATGCTCAACTGGACCTTCCTCAATCTGAAACCGTACCAGTTGATGGGCCAGAAATATCTGGGCCTGATCGACACTCTGGACGACCCGGAGGCCTTGAAGAATTTTCTGCGCATGGAAAAGTGGATCTTCGATTCCCCCGACCAGGCCGGCGAAGCTTTCCGCCAGTTCATCAAGGACTTCTATCAGGAAAACAAGTTGCTCGAAGGCGGTCTGGAAATCGGTGAGCCGGTCAGCCTCAAGGCCGTCACCATGCCGGTGCTCAATGTCTTCGCGGAACAGGATCATCTGGTACCCCCCGATGCCTCCCGCGCCATGCGCGGCAAGCTTGGCACCAAGGACTACACGGAGTTGTCCTTCCCTGGCGGCCACATCGGCATCTACGTCAGCGGCAAAGCCCAGAAGACCGTTCCGCCCGCCATCGGCAAGTGGCTGGACGAACGTTCCTGAGTTACTTTGTCACCTTGTAACGGCCTGCCCGGTGACGCGCAGGCCGTTTTAACGTCTGGCCTCGGGATGGTTGAGCCCTGTCCCGGTTGCCAAGTAAAATGACCTGAAACTTGGGTGTTACACCTTACGTAACATTTATTATTCGTGAGGAAAGCACCCCAGCCACCCGCCGGCAGCACTTGGGGTAGGGCCGCGCAAGTAAAACAAGACAAAGTAAGACCCGTGCACCGGCGCAATGATGGGAGAGCCGGGTCATGTGCGTTAATCAAGTCAGCTTCCGAAAAGCAGGCTTCGGCCTGATCGAAACACTGGTCATTCTGGCCATTGCCGCCCTCCTCCTGGGAATTGGGCTGCCCGCCTTCATCGACATGATCTCCGCCGGCACCGCCACCGACTACGCCAACGACTTGCTGGCGGACATCAACTACGCGCGCAGCGAAGCGGTATCGCGAGGTTCTCGCGTGGTGATTTGCAAGGGCATGGCGACAAGGGAGAATTCCGATTGCACGACGGGCCATTGGGAGGATGGCTGGAAAATTTTCGAGGATTGCAATAACGATCAGAAAGTGAGTGCCTCCACCTGCCCCGATCGAAATGGAGACGGGGCTCCGGACAACGAAGTGGTACTGCGCGTGCACGGCCCCCTGAATAGCGGCTGGACCTTGCGGGGAAATGCCAATGTCACCAATCGCATCACCATCCTGCCCGATGCCCGCACCAATAACATCGGCACCCTGGTGTTTTGCCAGAATGGAAAACTCAACGTCGGCAACCAGACGAGATCCGCCGCCGTGGTCGTCAATATCACTGGCCGGCCCAGGGTGTCACAGGATCGCAATAGCGATGGCATTCCCGACGATGTCACGACTTGCAATCTGAATTGAGATTGTTCCAGGGGCAAGGCGCTACTACTGTATCCGACCAAAATGATCCAAGCCGCGGGAGACCTCCAGGTTGCCCCTTGATGCCGGCGATTCCGGCGTGACGAGTCCATCTTCCGCCAACTTCTCGCCTATCGGCAGGATCAGCGGGCTGTCGTGGCAGTTCTGGTTCAGGGTTTGCCGCAATTTGCCGACCATGCTGAGCACGCGCGCCTGGTCGAGGAGTTGCATATGGTGGTTGTCGATGACGTCGGCCAGGGCCATGAAGCGTTCGTTCTGGGCGGAGGCCACATCCAGCAGGCTGCGTTTCCCGGCGTCGAACTGCAAGCGATAGGCCAAATAGACACGGCGGGTGGTCGCTACCCTTTCTAGAAGTTCCGGCTCGATCACGCGGGCTTCGGAGAGTTCCTGAAACGACGTGCCGATATCGGTAGCCAGACTCTGTTGCAGGGATGCGGCCGCGGCCTGGGCTGCCTTCATGCGTTGCACCGCCTCGTCGATGCGGAAAAGATTTTTCCCCCCCAAAGGAATGTCCAGGTTCAGGGAAATCGATGAGGCACTGACTTGATCGGTGACCGCAGCCGGCACGATGTTGGCATGGAGGCGGTGATCCAGTTCCAGGTCCAGGCTGGGCCAATAGCTGCTGCGTGCCACTGCAACCTGCTCCGCCTGGGCCTGGGCCCGTTGTAGGGCGGCACGCAGATGCGGGTTGCCGGTTTCCAGCAATTGCAGCAGTTGCTCCTGGGAGCGGGCGTCCTCCGGCGCTTCCAGCCAGGGGGAGGAAAGGTTCACAGGCGCCTGGCCGGTGAGTTGCCGGTAACGGTTCTCGCTGCCGCCCAACTGGCCGCGCAACTGGCTTTGCTGGGCATGGATGCGCAACAGTTCGGATTGAATCTGGTCGAGTTCGGCGGGAGAGACACGGCCTGCATCCACGCGTTTCCTGACGGAGTCGCGCAGTGCCTCGTATTCCCTGGACAGAATATCGGTGAGTTCCAGGCGCAGACGCTGGCGTACCAGTTCCGCATAGGCATCGGTGACGTCCAGGGCGATGCGCTCCCGGGCGTCGTCGAGGTCGGCTGCGGCGGCATCGCGGCCATGGTCGGCGAAGCGCAGGCGGTGAACGTCGCCGTGGCCGTTAAACAGGTTCCAGCGCAATGCGGCGCTGCTGCGTTTGGTGCTGCGGCTGATGTTTTGCGTGTCCCCAAGCAGCGAGGCTTCCTGGTCCTGCTCCTGGGTATCCCGATAATTCAGGTTGAAGGTGGGATAGAAATCCGAGCGGGCCTGGCGAATCTGGGCTTCCGAGGCCTCCAGCAGCCCTTGTGCCGAGCGCAAGTCGGGGTGGCGTTGCAGCACCTGGTCCACGACCGCGGGCAGAGGCGCGGCCCACGCCGGGCTAGCCGCAGCGACGAAGATGCAGGCGTTACGCAAACAGTACAGGATGCTTTTCATTCAGCGCTCCCGCAGCGATTTATCCAACGTCTTCACCACCGGCTTGAGCAGGTATTCCATCACCGTGCGCTTGCCGGTGAGGATGCTGGCGTCGGCGGCCATGCCGGGAGAAATGGTGAGGCGTTCGGAAGCCTGGCCCAGATAGTTACGGTCCGCTTCCAGGATCACCTCGAAATAGGAATCCTTGAGTTCCTTGTCGACGATGGCGTCGGCGCCGACCCGCTGCACCCGGCCGGTAAGAGTGCCGAAGATCGAGGAGTCATAGGCGCTGATGCGGATCCGGGTGGTCTGGCCCGGGTGAAGAAAGGCAATGTCGGCGGGCTTCACCCGGACGCTGATCAGCAGGGAATCCTGGGCCGGCACCAGTTCCATCAGGGTTTGACCGGGCTGGGCCACGCCGCCCACGGTGTTGAGCAATACCCGGTTGACGATGCCATCCATGGGGGCGCGCACTTCGCGCCGGCTGACCTTGTCGGCACGGGCGGGAAGTTGTTGCGAGCTGGTGGCCGCCTTCAATTGCACCTCGCTGCGTTCCCGGCCGGCGTCGGCGAGAAAGTGAGAATCGGCTTCCGCTAGCTTGGCGCGCGCCTCCTGGATGGCGGCCCGCAGGCGTTCCACGGACACCCGCGCGGCATCCAGGTCGCCTTCCGCGCTGGACAGGCGCTGTTTCGCCGCGAGGTAATCGGCCCGTGCGCCGGCGCCCTGCTTCAGGAGTTTCTCCTCCATCAGCGCCGCTTCCCTGGCATCGGCCACCAGATCGACCATGGTGACGATGCGCGATCGGGTCTCGGCCAGATCCTGCTCACGTTGGGCGAGTTGTTTCTTCAAGGTCTCGTTGGTGTTGGCGCGATCCTGCATGCGCGATTCCCACAAGGCCTGCTGGTCGGCCACCTGGCGCGGCGCCGCGGCCAGCATCTCCCGGGAAAACACCGGCGCGTGGCCGTGGATTTCCGCATCCAGCCGCGCCTGGGCGGCCATGGCGGCCCAATAGGCCTGACGGGTTTCGCCCAGGTCGGAGTTGAACTGGAGATTCTCCAGGCGGGCCAGCAGATCGCCGCGCTTTACGCTCTGGCCTTCCTTGACGGCGATGGACTGGATGATGCCGCCTTCCATGCTTTGTATTTCCTGAACCCGGCTGGACGGGATGACACGCCCGGAGGCTTGGACGGAAATGTCCAGCTTGGCGAAATACATCCAGGCCAGGGTAATCAGGAGGAACAGGCCGAGGCTGCCCATCAGGGCGAGGATGGCCAGGTGGGGGCCGCGGTCATGATCGGGACTCAGGAAGGAAGCGTTGCTCATGCCGCCCGCTCCGTCAGTTCCCTGGTCGGCTTGGCCGCGACGCCCTGAAGTTGCTTCAGCACCGCGTCGCGCGGGCCGTCCAGCAGCACCCGGCCCTGATCCATCACCACCAGGCGGTCCACCAGGGGCAACATGGCGGTGCGGTGAGTGACCAGGAGCAGGGTTACGTTGCTGAGGCGACGCAGGTTCTGGATCAGCATCTGTTCGGTGGCCGGGTCCATCATGCTGGTGGGTTCGTCCAGCAATAACAGGTTGGGCTGCTGCGCCAGCGCGCGGGCGATGCACACCGCCTGGCGCTGGCCGCCGGATATGCGGTCGCCGCGTTCGCCCACTTGGGTGCCGAGTCCGTTGGGCATTTGTGCCAGGGTCTCCTCCAGACAGGCAAAGCGCACGGCGTCCAGCAGATGTTCGTCGGAAACATCAGTGCTGCCCAGCAGGATGTTCTCCTTGATGTCCCCGTGGAACAGCACCACGTCCTGGGGCACGTAGCCGATGCGGCGGCGCAGGCTCAAGGGCTCGATCTGGCCCACGGAAAGTCCGTCGATCAGCACCGTGCCCTGTTCCGGCCCGTAGAGGTTGACCAGCATGCGCAGCAAAGTGCTTTTGCCGGAGCCGATACGGCCGATGAAACCCACCTTCTCACCCGGCGCGATCTTCAGATTGAGCCCCTTGAGCAGCGGTGGTGACCCGGGGTAGGCGAACTGCACATCGCGAAATTCGATCTGGCCGCGCAGCCGGGAGACATGCAAACTGTCCACCTGTTCATCCACGGGGGAGGCCATGATCTGGTCCAGGGCTTCCAGCGCCAGTTTGGTCTGCTCGTAGCGGATGATCAGGCCGGCGAGCTGGGCGGCAGGCGCCAGCGCCCGGCCAGCCAACATGGAGACCGCGATCAGTTGGCCCATGGTCAGGGTCTTGTCGGCGATCATCATGGCGCCGAACACCACGATCAGCACCGTATCCAGGCCGGTCAGGGTGGCGGACAAATTGCTGCCGAAGGTGGACCACTCGCGCATCTTCACCGAGTTCTCGGAAATCTTGATGGTCAGCATCTCCCACTTGCGCCGCGCCCAGGCGTCCGCGCCCAGGCACTTCACCGTGTCCAGGCCGTTCATGGTCTCGAACAGATGGGCGGTCCGTTGCGCCGATTCCTTCATGTTTTCGCCCAATACCCGGCCGATGGGTCGGCGCAATAGCGAAGCGGACGCCAGGATGAGGGGGATCATGAGCAGCGGCACCAGCGCCAGCCAGCCGCCCACCAGGCCGATCACCACCAGGTAGAACAACATGAAAGGCAGATCGCCCAGCAAGGTGAGGGTGGTGGAAGTAAAGAATTCGCGTACCGATTCAAAATCGCGTACCACGTTGGCCAGCACCCCGCCCGACGCCGGTCGCTCGGCAGCGCGCAGTTTCAGGCTGTGGGCGAAGATGTGGGCCGACATGGCGATGTCGGCGCGGCGGCCGGCGGCCTCCAATAAATAGCTGCGCAACATCTTCACCACGATATCGAACAGTGTGACCACCACCGCGGCCGTGGTCAGAACCCACAGGCTGTCCAGGGCATTGTTCGGCACCACGCGGTCGTACACCGCCATGGTGAAGAAGGGAATCACCGCGCCGAACAGATTGACCGCTGCGGTGGCCAGCAGCGCCCAGGCGTAAATGGGACGGTTTTCCATGAACACGTCCCAGAACCAGCGGCGCGGATGCTCCTTCTGGTAGAGCAGACTGCGGGCGTCGAAGAAAAATACCGGGCGCACGTAATGCCATTCGCCGTCGTACTCGGCGGTCACCTCGGCCAGGGGCAGCCAGGTCAATCCATCGATGCCGCTCTGGGCGCACTCCAGACGGTCGCCTTCCCGCTTCAGGATCACCAGCGCCTCGCCCTCGGCGCTCAAGGCCAGTGCGGGCAAGGCGGAAGGGCGCAAGCGTCCGGGATCGTGCCGGCACGGGGTCAGGCTCAGGCCGGCGCGACCGGCGCACTCAGCCAGCTCCTGGCGAGTGATGCGACCGTCCACCAGGGGCACACCCGCCACGATCTGTGCCGCATCGCCCCCCCGTCCGAAGAAGCGCGCCAGGAACACCAAGCGATCAAGCACGGGATCAACCCGCGCCTGGGGCGGAGGAGTAGGGAATGGTGAAGTCACAGTCATATAGGCAAATGAGCGCGAAAGTACGAAATAAGTCTGATAGCAAGAATCGAACCGGGTCAAAAAATTAGCGGGCTCGACAACCTAAAGCTCACGGCACCGCGGCAGTTTCCATATATTCAATAGGGAAATTCATGTACCTGTCGACATATCGACAGGCGTGGCGATT
>CAIXFP010000038.1 GCA_903918705.1 uncultured Pseudomonadota bacterium | reverse complement strand
CCCCGCGACGTCGTTGGCGACGTGGACGATGGCGACCTCGCGGATGAACCCCGCGGGAGCGCCGACGAGTTCGTTCTGGTTGGCGATAGCCAGGCAAAGCCCTTCCGGCAGGCTCCAGTTGGTCAACAGGGCGGCGCCCAGTTCGGCGTAATCGAAACCGAAGGCGGCGCGTTCGCTCGCCACCAGCGATTTTTCCCCGGCGTGCCCGGCGGCCAGCAAAGCGCGGTATTGGTCCGGCCGCCGCGCGTAGAACACCAGGCGGCCGACGCCGTGCAGCAGGCCGGCCAGGAACAGGCTGTCGGCGTCCTGTATCCGGATACGGCGCCCCAGCAAGCGAGCCACGACGCCACAGGTGATGCTGTTGTCCCAGAAGGTGGCCATATCGACGAATTCTTCCGGGATATGCCGGAACACCTTGACCACCGAGGTGGCCAGCACCATCTCGCGCAGGGCGCGGCGGCCGATCAGGTCGATGGCGCGGCCCACCGTATCCACCCTGCCGTGCTGGCCATAGAGCACGCTGTTGGCCAGATGCAGCACCGTGGCGGCGAGGCCGGGGTCGAGTTCCACCGCAGCGCTGATCTCGCGGGCATTCACCTCCGGTTTGTCGAGCAGGGCCTGCACGCGCAGCACCACGTCGGGCAGGGCGAACAGGGAGAAGACTTCGGCGGCGAGGGATAGGGGCGTCATGGCCTGGCCTCCAGTGAAATCAGGGCGGGCTGTTCGTGGAACGCCCGCCCGACGCGGCGGATGTGTTCCAGCCGTTCCGGGGTGTCGATTTGCGCGAGCAGGGAAAGATCGATTTTCCAGGGCAGGTCGAGGTCGTCCAGCACGGCGGCGATGCGCGGCGGGTCGGCCTGGCCGAGATCATCCCCTTCCAGGGCCAGGTCGATGTCCGAACCGGGCCGAAAGTTGCCCTTGGCGCGGGAACCGCAGAAGTGGGCGCGCGTCACGCCGGGATGGGCGGCGAGCTCCGCGTGTATCCGCGCCACAAGTTCCACAGGCAGTCCGAATGCCGGTTCAGCCATGGATGTTCCCCGCCATTTCGTCCATGCGCGCTGCGAAGGCGACAAACGGGGGGGGGTATAGCGCGGCCACCCGTGCCGTGATTTCCCTCGCCACCGACTCGTCGTAGGGGTGCGCGGTCATGTTCCGATCCTGGATCATGGCCATCCAGCCCTCCCCGTCCGCCACCGGCGAACGGGAAAAGCCTCGCGGATGGCGTCGCGAAACCCGGTGATCAGGGTCGTGCCCTGGTAATGGAAGCAATCCTTCATCACGTTCCAGGCGAGTTCGCAGGTGAACTCGAAGGGCTTGATCAAGCCCTGGCGCTCAATCTCGAAAAGAAAGCGCGAGTTGCCCAGATCCACGGCGTCGCCCGGTTGCGCCAGCGCCTTGTGGAAGTTGGCCAGGCGTTGCAGCCAACGGAGGTCTTGCGCGGGCATCAGCGTTGCTCCGGAGCGCGGGTGGCAGGTTGGGGTGGGCAAGGTGTGTTATCTACGCCCACTACTTTGCACAGCAGGTGAGGCGACACGTTCCAGTGGCCTCCGTTCTCGGTACTGATCCTGGCATCGAACGGCAGTGCCGTGTATTACCAGTTGCTCGCCTATGAGAAAGTCTATTGGCATGTCTTGCATTCCTGGTCGCGCTGGGGTGCGCCAAGTGCTCAGTGAGGGAAAGTGAAAGGATGAAAACGGCTCGATTTATGCCGCAACCGCAGAAATCACCAGCCGCCGGCCATAGATGATTTGATCTGACATGGCTTGAGTCCATAAGCGACGTTCATTATCCGTTTTTGACTTTTTAAAACGGCTTTTGCAATAGGCCTTCGCAAGCAATCCAATTGGAATTTCCCAGATATGCTTGGGTTTTTTCTCGAAGACTTCGTGCACCGTTATCTCCTTAAAACCGTGCAAACCCAGCAGCAGCCAATACTGAAATAGCCCCAGACTCACCCATGGCATGTGCGGTTCCGGGGTTGCGTTTTGTACGAAATGAGAACAACCACGAGGGAATCCTTGCACAAGTTGATTTAACCTGGCTCCGGCATAGATCGGGTTTGGGTCAGTAATTATTATGATTCCATTGGCTTTAATATGCTTTCTGACGCTTGACAGAAATAGCCCGGGATTCTGTATGTAAGACATGGCTTCGCAAAAAACCACAGCGTCATACTTCCCCAAGTCTTCATGTATCCCCTGGTTGAAATCTGTATTCATGAAAAAATCATACCCCTTTGGCGGGGGCGCATAATAATCAATGCCGTGGAGCGTGGCTTGATAGTCCAGCCTGCTTTTTAGCCACCCTCCGCCGCAGGCAACATCCAGAATGGTCAAAGGTTTTATTGTATTCAATATGGATGCCACAGTCTTTCTATAGGGCTTCCCTTCTGCGGCAGGGTGCATGATGCCAGATCCTTTGTATTTACCAGCTCTGATGTTCGGCCAGATAATCTCGTTTAATCAATGCGGACAATCAAACGCCTCTCTTTCTTCCCGCATTAAAACCGTTTCAACCTGGAAACCGCGGTTGCCAGGATGGAATGGGGCCTCAAATCAGACTGTTCCTGCGTTAACGAGGGCCAGTGGGTGTCACCCGCTGGGTGAATCATCGTAGGTTGGGCACGCTGCGCTTTGCCCAACCTACGGCTTACGGTTTCAACTGTCGGATTTAGGTTCAATCTTCCAAGCCTATTTATTTGCATCGCTTAGGAAAGCGCTGATTTATTCGTCATGCCCGTGAAGGCGGGCATCCAGGTTGTTGATTTCTCTGGGTTACCGCCTGTGCAAGTACAACGAATATCGAGTAAATCAGCGTTTCCTCAGCGGGTAAACATCAGAAAACGCGGGCGCCCATCCGGAGAATTACTGGCACGCCTCGCATTCCTCGAAGCCCGGGTCGCCAGGGCGCAGGGTGCAGGCGCGGCCGACAATTTCCGGTTCCGGGAGGTTGGGCGCTGCCGCGTAGCCACCGGGCGTACCGCCACCCACACCGCTGCCCATGCCGAAACCGCTGGCTGCGCCACCTCCGTTGTTGCCGCCATGGGCGGATACCGCGTTGAGCTCACCGCCGCGGCCGGTGGATTTCTCCGCTGCCGTGGCGCCCATGGAGCGCAGGTAGTAGGTGGTCTTGAGGCCGCGGATCCAGGCCAGCTTGTAGGTCT
>CAIXFP010000037.1 GCA_903918705.1 uncultured Pseudomonadota bacterium | reverse complement strand
GGGCGGATGCAGCGGGTCGCCGGCGACGCCGGTGAACCCATGGTGCTGGTGGATTTCGCCCACACCCCGGATGCCCTGGACAAAGTCCTGGCCGCCCTGAAGCCCCTGGCCCGCGGCCGCCTGATCTGCGTGTTCGGCTGCGGCGGCGGTCGCGACACCAGCAAGCGCGCGCCCATGGGGGCGGCGGTGGCGGCCCGCGCCGACCTCGCCATCGTCACCAGCGACAACCCGCGCAACGAAGACCCCGCCCACATCATCGCCGACATCCTGGCCGGCATGCCGCCGGGCCAGGAGGCCATCGTCGACCGCCGCGCCGCCATCCACAGCGCCATCCTGGGCGCCGGGCCGGACGACATCGTGGTGCTGGCCGGCAAGGGCCACGAGCCGTACCAGGAAAGCAACGGGGTGCGCGTCCCGTTCTCGGACATGGAAGAAGCGCGGCGTGCGCTTTCGGAAAGGAAATCCAGTGCATTTATTTGAAGCCGCCCACGCCCTGAACGCCGACACAGCCGGCGCGGACGTGGAATTTCACGCCGTCTCCAGCGACAGCCGCGCTCTGCCGCCCGGCTGCCTGTTCGTCGCCCTCAAGGGGCCGCATTTCGACGGCCACGCCTATGCGGCCCGTGCCCTCGCGGCGGGCGCCGCCGCCGTGATGGTGGAAGCGGGCGCCGGCCTCGACGTGGCACCCGCCTTGCGGGTGGACGACACCCGCCTGGCTCTGGGCCGCCTCGCCGCCTGGCACCGCGCGGGGATGCCGGCGCAGCTGGCGGCCATCACCGGCAGCAACGGCAAGACCACGGTGAAGGAAATGCTCGCCGCCATCCTGGCCGCGGCCGCCGGAGAAGCAGCGGTGCTGGCCACCGCCGGCAACCTCAACAACGACATCGGCATGCCGCTCACCCTGCTGAAGCTCACGCCGCAACACCGCTACGCCGCCATCGAGATGGGCATGAACCACTCCGGCGAGATCGCCTATCTGACCGGCATCGCCCGGCCCGACGTGGCCGTGGTCAACAACGCCCTGCGCGCTCACCTGGAAGGGCTGGGCAGCCTGGAAGCGGTGGCCCGGGCCAAAGGGGAAATCTTCGCCGGCCTGAAGCACGACGGCATCGCCATCGTCAACGCCGACGACCCCCACGCCGATCTCTGGCGCGAGCTGGCCGGCAGCCACCAGGTGCTGGGCTTCGGGTTCGCCGCAGGCGCCGACATCCGCATCCATGCCGACTCTCGACTGATCCTCGACACCCCCGCCGGCCGCGTCGAAACCACTCTGCAGGTGCCCGGAGTCCACAACCAGCGCAACGCCGCCGCCGCCGCCGCCGCCGCCCTGGCCCTGGGGCTGGCGCCCGACGCCATCGTCCGGGGCCTGGCCGCCTATGCCGGCAGCAAGGGGCGCTTGCAGGTCCATCCCTGCATCCTCGGCGCCACCCTGATCGACGACAGCTACAACGCCAATCCCGATTCCATGGCCGCCGCCATCCAGGTGCTGGCCGACCGCCCCGGCACCCGCATCCTGGTGCTGGGCGACATGGGCGAACTCGGCCCCGACGCCGCCGCCCTGCATCGTGAAGTGGGCGAACGCGCCGCCGCCGCCGGCATCGACCGGCTCCTGGGCCTGGGCGAGATGTCCCTCGACATGGTGCAAGGCTTCGGCGCGGGCGCGATGCATTTCGAGCGGATCGAGGAATTGCTGGCGGAAATCGAATGCGCCCTGGGGCCGGAGGTCACGGTGCTGGTGAAGGGTTCCCGCTTCATGAAGATGGAACGAGTGGTGAAGTCGTTTATGGAGAACCAGAAATGCTCCTGATGCTCGCCAAGTGGATCGGCCACGACATCCGCCTGTTCAACGTCTTCAACTACATCACCTTGCGGGCGGTGCTCTCGGCGCTCACCGCCCTGCTCATCTCCTTCCTGGTGGGGCCGTGGATGATCCGCCGCCTCACCCATCTCAAGGTGGGCCAGCCGGTGCGCGACGACGGCCCCCAGACCCACCTGGTCAAGGCCGGCACCCCCACCATGGGCGGCGCCCTGATCCTTGCCGCGGTGGCCATCACCACCCTGCTCTGGGCGGATCTCACCAACAGCTACATCTGGATCGCCCTGGTCACCCTGATGGGTTTCGGCGCCATCGGCTGGGCCGACGACTGGCTCAAGGTGGTGGAAAAGAATCCCCGTGGACTGGCCTCGCGCTGGAAATACTTCTGGCAGTCGGTGATCGGCCTCGGCGTCGCGAGCTGGCTGGCCTGGTCGGCGCACCTGCCGGCGCAGACAGAACTGATCGTGCCGTTCTTCAAGAACATCGTCATGCC
>CAIXFP010000036.1 GCA_903918705.1 uncultured Pseudomonadota bacterium | reverse complement strand
GGCATCGTCGAACTGGCCGATGCCCTGCACATCTATTTCAAGCAAACCCTGGCCCCCGTCGACGAACTCAAGGTCAAGCTGGATCGCGCCGCCCTGCCCGCCTTCGAGCAACTCCAGGCCGAGCTCGCCACGGTGGCCTGGGAAGCGCCGGCCATCGGCCAACTGGTCAAGGACACCGCCAAGGCTTTCGGCCTGAAAATGGGACAGATCGGCATGCCTTTGCGACTGGTGCTGTTCGGCACCGCCCAGACCCCCGCCATCGACCAGACCCTGTTTTTGCTAGGTCGCGAGGAAACCCTGCGCCGCTTCCAAGCGGCCTGGCCCCACGCGCTGGCCGCTGTGGAGTAATTCGACGCCGGGCGGCTAGAATCGCCGCCAGCAAAACCAGAAAGATCGCTCGTCCATGAACCACAAAATGCAGCTCATCGCCTCCCTGACCAGCCCGTTCGCCCGCAAGGTGCGCATTGTCGCGGCGGAGAAGCACATCGAATACCAACTGGTGGTGGACGTTCCCTGGGAAGCCGGCACCCATGTCCCCGAATTCAACCCGCTGGGCAAAGTGCCGGTGTGGGTGTTGGAAGACGGCAAGACCCTGTTCGACTCCCGCGTCATCGTGGAATACCTGGACAGCGTCAGCCCGGTGGGCCACCTGTTGCCCAGGGAGCCGCGCCCGCGCATCGCGGTGAAGCGCTGGGAAGCCCTGGCGGACGGGGTGACCGACGCCGCCGCCCTGGTGTTCATGGAACGCAAGCGGCCCGCGCCACAGCAGAGCCCGGAATGGATAACCCGCCAGCTCGGCAAGGTCAGCGCCGGGCTCAAAGCCATGGCGGAAGAACTCGCCCAGCAGGATTGGTGTACCGGGGACAACTTCAATCTGGCCGACATCGCCCTGGGTTGCGCCCTGGGCTACCTGGACTTCCGCTTTCCGGAAATCGACTGGCGCCGCGCCTATCCCAATCTCTCGGAACTCTACGATCGCCTGATGCAACGGCCGGCGTTCAGGGAAACCATCCCGGTAGTCTGAAGGGCGCCGCCTTCCCGGGGCGGACAGAGACCGATGCCGCCCGGAATCGTCCCGCGCCGGCGGCAGTAATACCCATCGCGGCGGGCTTCCCGCCCCAGCGAAACTACGCCGACGGGTTCCGCCATCAATCGCCGGACACGCCCTGAATTGCCTTCCCGGGAATCCGCTCAAGGCGCAGCCACCCCAACGCCAGCGTGAGGACGCCACATAGCGCCAGAGTGGTGGGCAGGCCCAGCAGCGTGGCCAGGCTGCCCACGGCCAGGCTGCCCAGAGGGGCGATGCCGAGGAAGGCCATGGAGAAGGTGGCCATGACCCGGCCGCGCATGTCGTCGCGCACCCAGCCCTGCAGCAGGGTATTGCTGCCGGCCGCGGTCAACACCACGGAAAACCCCACCAGCATCAGGAGCGGATAGGCCAGGACATGGATCGGGTTGAGGGCGAACAGAGCCAGGGACAGGCCCGCCGTGATCGCCGCCAGGGCGACCGCCCGCGCCAAGCCGGCCACATCCTCGCGCGTGGCCAGGAACACGCTGGCCAGCATGGACCCGGCCCCGGCGCTGCTGGCCAGGAAGCCGTAGGTGCGGGAATCGCCATGAAAGACCCCTTTGGCATACGCCGGCAACATCACCAGATAGGGCATCACCAGGAAACTGACCCCCGCCACCCGCACCAGGGCACCGCGAATGTCGGGATGGTTGAAGGTGTAGCGCGCCCCCGCAAAGAGTTCGTGCAGGGCGGACTTCGCCGCATGTCCGCCGGGCCGCGCGCGCATCGCCAGCAGGGCCAGCAGCACGGCCAGATAGGACGCGGCGTTCATCACGAAACAGGCCAGTTCCCCCAGCCAGGCGATGACGAAACCGGCCAGGGCGGGACCGAGAAAACGGGTGGCGTTCATCAGGAAGGAGGTGAGGGCGATGGCGTTGGGCAAGAGCGCCCGTTCCTCCACCAGATGCACCACCAGGGATTGGCGCGCCGGCACGTCCAGGGCGTTGATACAGCCCAGGGCGAAGGCCAGCCCCAGCAGCAAGGGCGGCGTGAGCCAGCCCCGCCAGATCAGCACGGCCATGGCCAGGGCCTGGAGCAGAGACAGGGATTGGGTCCACAACATCAAGTGTCGGCGGTCCATGCGATCCGACCACACCCCACCCAGGGCGCCGAACAGCAGGATCGGCACCTGACTGGCGAAACCCAGCAGCCCCAGGATGAAGGCGGAATGGGTCAGGCGGTAGGCCAGCCAGGCCATGGCGATCTGCTGCATCCAGGTTCCCGCCACCGAAACCAGTTGGCCGGCGAAATACAGGCGGAAATCGCGGGAGCGCAGGGCGCGCAGGGGGTGGCTATCGGGTGTGGGCACGGCGCTTACAGAATCAGGATGGCGCGGAAATCGTTGACGTTGGTGAGGGTCGGGCCGGTGACGACGGCGTCGCCCAGGCAGCCGAAGAAGCCGTGACCGTCGTTGGCAGCGAGACTGACCCGTGGGTCCAGGCCCAGTTCCCGCGCGCGGGCCAGGCTGTCCGGTGCCAGGTATGCCCCGGCGAGTTCTTCCATTCCATCGATGCCGTCGCTATCCCCGGCCAGGGCATGGATGCCGGGCAGGCCATCCAGGGCCAGCCCCAACGCCAGGAGGAATTCCACGTTGCGCCCTCCCCTGCCCTCGCCGCGCACCGTCACGCTGGTTTCGCCGCCGGAGAGGAGGACGCAGGGTTTCGTGAAGGGCTGGCCGTGCCGCGCCACCTGGCGGGCGATGCCGGCCATGACCTTGCCCATCTCCCGCGCCTCACCCTCGATGGCGTCGCCCAGGATGTGGGGGGTGATGCCCGCGCCTCGGGCGACTTCCGCCGCCGCTTCCAAAGCCGTCTGCGGGGTGGCGACGAGATGGACCTCACTGCCGGCCAGTCGCGCATCACCGGGCTTGATGGATTCGCCGCGGCCACTTTCCATCACTTCACGAACATTCGCCGGCAACGCGACGCCGAAACGCCCCA
This sequence comes from uncultured Pseudomonadota bacterium, assembly GCA_903918705.1. Lineage (GTDB taxonomy): Bacteria > Pseudomonadota > Gammaproteobacteria > Burkholderiales > Thiobacillaceae > PFJX01. The sequence goes on along the minus strand of CAIXFP010000036.1, from coordinate 1,266 downwards.
CGATCTCCAGGGCATCGGCGCAGGTGCTGGGATCCGCCACCGTGGGACCGGAGGCAATGTCGCCGGGGTGATCTCCGGGTACGTCGGAAATCAACAGGCTTACCACTTTCGCCGGGTGGCAGGCCACCGCCAGTCGTCCGCCCTTGATGGCCGAGAGATGGCGGCGTACGCAGTTGATCTCGGAAATGCTGGCGCCACAGCGGAGCAGTTGCCGACTGATCGCCTGCTTGTCTGCCAGGCTGATGCCCGCCAGGGGCAGGGCCAGCAGGGCGGAGCCGCCGCCGGAGAGAAGACAGAGTACGGTGTCGGCGGCGGTGAGGTTTTGCACCCGTTCCAGGATGCGCTGCGCCGCTTCCTGCCCGGCCGCGTCGGGCACAGGATGCGCCGCTTCCACCACTTCGATGTACCGGCACGGTACGGCATGGCGGTAACGGGTCACCACCAGGCCGGTGAGCGGACCGTCCCAGTTTTCCTCCACCGCCCGCGCCATGGCCGCCGCGGCTTTTCCGGCGCCGATCACGACGAGGCGGCCGCGCGGCGGCGCCGGCAGATGCGGCGGCACGCAGCGTGCCGGCTGGGCCGCAGCAATGGCGGCAGCGAACATCCGGCGCAGGAGGTCGGGTGGAACATTCATGGCGTTCATTCCGTGTACGAAACGCAAGCGTACAGGAGCGCCTGCGTTCCGCCGACTCGTACGGCAAGTTGCCGGCGGGACGCCGACGCTCTCGGCAAAAAAAACGCCGGCGAGGCGCCGGCGCTACAACCCTGGGCGGCCAGGGCCACCCTGAAGTCGCGGATTACTTGTCCTTCACTTCCTCGAACTCGGCGTCCACCACGTCGTCATGGCCTCTCTGGGCACCAGGTTGGGCGCCGGGCTGGGCACCACCTGCGGCCTGGTCCTTGGCGTACATCTGCTCGGCCAGCTTGTGGCTGGCTTCCGCCAGGACCTGGGTCTTGGCTTCGATGTCGGCCTTGTCGCCTGCCTTGATGGCGGCTTCGGCCTCCGTGATGGCGGCTTCGATCTTGGTCTTCTCGTCGGCCGTGACCTTGTCGCCGTAGTCCTTCAGGGCCTTCTTCACCGAATGCACCATGCTGTCGGCCTGGTTGCGCGCGGTGGCCAGCTCGAAGGCCTTGTGGTCCTCGGCAGCGTTGGCTTCGGCGTCCTGCACCATCTTCTTGATCTCGTCCTCGGACAGACCCGAGTTCGCCTTGATGGTGATCTTGGCTTCCTTGCCGGTGCCCTTGTCCTTGGCGGAGACGTGCAGG
>CAIXFP010000035.1 GCA_903918705.1 uncultured Pseudomonadota bacterium | reverse complement strand
GTCTACAGCCAGAACCGGGAAGCGGCGATCCTCGAATACCTGACCCTCACCAGCTATTACTACTGGGGTTCCTACGACATCACCGACCAGAACTCCTCCACCAACGTCACCAAGAGCGTGCACCACAGCAACGAACTGGAATGTCCGGCCAAGGTGTTCACCGCCGCCAACCACCCCTATTTCGTCAACCACCTGCTGCAGCTGCCCTCCCCCACCGAAGCCTTCGTGCGCAACTACGGCCCGCGCCTGCACCATCTGGCGGTGGCGGTGAACGACGGCAGGACCGGGGACCGCGCCAACATCGACTACGTGGTGCAGGCGCTGCGCGACTGCGGCCAGGACTTCCTGCTGGATGTGATCGGCAGCGAGGAGGAGGGCCTGAAGCAAATCTTCTCCAGCGCCTCGGAATACTCCAGCCTGATCATCGAATACGTGCAGCGCTTCGGTGACTTCCAGGGCTTCTTCACCAAGGACAACGTCGCCCGCCTGACCCACGCGGCGGGGGTGGAGGAAGGCCTGCGGGAGATGGATGCGGCGGCGCGGGCAGCGGAAGTGGCGCGCTGAATCCGAGCCGCGCAAACCGCCGGCTTGAGCTTGCCGAGGCGGTGGCAGGGTAAGGCTCGGATGGCCCGGGCAGTGCGTTTCAGCCTGTTCGCTGTTGCGGCCGTCGTTGACGCGATGCCCGGCCGGGGCGATCGCCATGCGGATTTCCCGGCGGGGCCGATACAGTGCAGCGGGTGATGGACCCACATACGGTAAAATCGCGCGGATTCCAATTCGCCACCCCCACCATGTCCGGCAACTCCCTAGGCCTCATCTTTACGGTCACCTCCTTCGGCGAGTCGCACGGGCCCGGCATCGGCTGCGTGGTGGATGGCTGCCCTCCCGGCTTGAGTTTGTGCGAGGCCGACATCCAGATCGACCTGGACCGGCGCCGCCCCGGCACTTCCCGCCACGTCACCCAGCGGCGCGAGTCGGATACGGTGGAAATCCTCTCCGGCGTGTTCGAGGGACGCACCACCGGCACCCCCATCGCCCTGCTGATCCGCAACGAGGACCAGCGCAGCAAGGACTACGGCAACATCGCCGCCACCTTCCGCCCCGGCCACGCCGATTACACCTACGACCAGAAATACGGGTTCCGCGACTATCGCGGCGGCGGCCGTTCCTCGGCGCGGGAAACGGCGGTGCGGGTGGCCGCCGGCGCCATCGCCAAAAAGTGGCTGCTGGAAAAATACGGCACCGTGATTCGCGGCTACCTGGCGCAACTGGGCCCCATCGCCGTGGCCTTCAAGACCTGGGACTGCGTGGCGGGAAACCCCTTCTTCGCTCCCGACCCGGACGCCGTGGCCGGGCTGGAGGCGTACATGGACGAGTTGCGCCGCGAAGGCAATTCCGTGGGTGCGCGCATCAACGTGGTGGCGGAAAACGTGCCCCTGGGGCTGGGCGAGCCGGTCTACGACCGCCTCGACGCCGACCTCGCCCACGCCCTGATGAGTATCAATGCGGTGAAGGGCGTGGAAATCGGCGACGGCTTCGCGGTGGTGGCGCAGAAGGGCACAGAGCACCGCGACGAGATGACCCCGCGAGGCTTCCTCTCCAACCATGCCGGCGGCATCCTGGGTGGCATCTCCAGCGGCCAGGACATCACCGCTTCCATCGCCATCAAGCCCACGTCCTCCATCCGCATCCCGGGTCGCTCCATTGACCGTCAGGGGGAGCCCATCGAAGTGGTCACCCAGGGTCGCCACGACCCCTGCGTCGGCATCCGCGCCACGCCCATCGCCGAGGCCATGCTGGCCATCGTCCTGATGGACCACGCCCTGCGCCAGCGGGCGCAGAACGCGGACGTGGTGTGCCCCACCGCAGCCATTCCCGGCCATGTGGAGGATTGAGCATGGGCAACGCGCTGGAGAAAACCGTCGAATTCACCCCCGAGGCTTATCTGGCCTGGGAGTCGGAACAGAGCGAGCGGCACGAGTACGTGAACGGCGCAGTGTTCCTGATGACGGGGACGACGACGGTGCATAACCTGATTTGCCAGAACTTGCTGATGGCCCTGAAAAACGGCCTGCGCGGCAAGCCCTGCCGGGTCTACATCGAAGCCATCAAACTCCGGGTGGAAACCGCGAATTGCTACTTCTACCCGGACCTGATGGTGACCTGTTCCGCCCGCGACCGGCAGGAACCCCTGGTGCAATCAGAACCCACGGTGGTGGTGGAGGTGCTCTCCGAATCCACGGCGGGTTACGACCAGGGCATGAAGTTCGCCGCCTACCGGCAACTGCCCAGCCTGCGGGAATACGTGCTGGCGGCCCAGGACGAGGCGCGGGTTATGGTCTATCGCCGCGGCGAGGGCGTCGAGTGGATACTGCATCCCTACGGCCCCGGTGAGACCCTGCATCTGCCCAGCCTGGAACTGCACATTCCGGTCGGCGACGTTTACGAAGATGTCGAATTCGGCGCCTGAACCGGCCCGCCAACCCCCATCCCCCACCCCTTATCCCAACCCAGGAGCGCACCGATGATTGAAAGCCACGATCTGTTCAACGAGTTTCCCGAACACCAGGACACCATCCGTGCCCTGCTGCTGAGCAGCGACGACTTCGCCAGCATGATGAAGGACTACAGCGAGGTGGACCGCAAGGTCGCCCGCATCGAGCAGCGCCTCGACGCCGTCTCCGATCTCTACGCCGAGGAAATGAAATACCTGCGGGTGCGCCTGAAGGACCGCCTCTACAAGATGCTGGTCGACGCCGGCAAGGGCTGATTTCCCGCCGCTTCGCGCATCGGCCCGACGTCGCCACGCCGGGCCGATTTGTTTTCCACACCACCGATTCCGTACATGGCCTCTGCTGACGATCTGCCCTACTGGCGCCTGTCCGGCTTCTACTTCTTCTACTTCGCCTTCGTCGGCGCCATGGCGCCGTTCTGGGGCCTGTACCTGCATTCGCTCTCCTTCAGCGCCCTGCAGATCGGCGTGCTGATGTCCCTGCTCCAGGTGATGCGCATCTTCGCCCCCAACATCTGGGGCCACATCGCCGACCGCAGCGGCAAGCGGGTTCCCATCGTGCAGCTGGCGGCCCTGGTCTGCCTCGTGGCCTTCGTCGGGGTGTTCTTCGCCAAGACCTTCTGGCCCCTGTTCCTGGTGATGTCGCTGATCAGCTTCTTCTGGAGCGCCCAACTGCCCCTGGTGGAAGCCACCACCTTGTCCCACCTGGGCGCGCGCACGGACCGCTACGGCCGCATCCGCCTGTGGGGCTCGGTGGGTTTCATCCTGGTGGTGGTGGGCCTGGGGGCGCTGCTGGATCACGCGCCCATCAGTCTGGTGCCCTGGGTGGTGTTCGGGCTGGTGGCGGGTATCGTGGTGACCACCCGGCTGATTCCGGAAGCGGAAATCGCCCATCACGAACACGTCCACATTCCCATCACCGAAGTGCTGCGCCGGCCCCAGGTGTTGGCCCTGTTCGCCGCCGCCCTGCTGATGGCCGCCGCCCATGGGCCGTACTACACCTTCTTCACCATTCACCTGGTGCAGACCGGCTATTCGAAAAGCTTCGCCGGCTGGCTCTGGGCGCTGGGGGTGGTGTGCGAGATCGGTATCTTCCTGGTGATGCCGCGGGTGTTCCGCTCAGTGCGCCCGGAAACCGTGCTGCTCACCACCTTGCTGACGGCCGCCGTGCGCTTTCTCCTGATCGGCTGGGAAGCGGGCAATCTACCCCTGCTGTTGCTGGCGCAATTGATGCACGCGCTGACCTTCGGCGCCTACCACGCTTCCGCCCTGGCCCTGGTGCACCGCCATTTCACCGGCCGCAACCAGGCGCGCGGCCAGGCCCTCTACAACAGCCTCGCCTTCGGCATCGGCGGCACCCTGGGCAGCCTCTATTCCGGCGCCGCCTGGGATGCCCTGGGTGCCGGCATGACCTTCAGCATCGCCTCCGGCTGCGCGCTGGCGGCGGCGGTGGCGTTCGTGTGGCGGCGCACCCCGGGTTAGGCGCGTCCCTGCCAAGGCAAGCACAACAGGAACCAATAAATATTGTTTACCACTCGCTTTCATAGTCGATGGAGAGTGGCGCGTGGTCCGAAAACCTCTCGGATTTGTAGATGGAGGCTGAACGAGCGGTCGCCGCGACACCCCTGGTCGCAATTTGATAATCGATTCTCCAGCCTATGTTCTTCGCCCAAGCCTGGCCGCGGTTGCTCCACCACGTATAGGCCTCGCCCTCGTGCTTCGGGTAGAGCGAACGGTAGACGTCCACCAGGCCGACGCGGTCGAACAGTTCGCTCATCCAGGCCCGCTCCTCGGGCAGGAAGCCGGAATTCTTCCGGTTGCCCTTCCAGTTCTTCAGATCGATCTCCCGATGGGCGATGTTCCAGTCGCCACACAAAATGAATTCGCGGCCGGAGTTTGCCAGGGCTTCCAGGCGTGGCAGGAAGCGGTCCATGAAGGAGAACTTGGCGGCCTGGCGCTCCTCGCCGGAGGAGCCGGAGGGCAAATACAGGGACACCACGGACAGGCCGCCGAACACAGCTTCCAGGTAGCGCCCTTCCGCGTCGATGTCGGGAATGCCGAGGCCCGCGATGACCTGATCCGGCTGCCGCCTGGTATAGAGGCCGACGCCGCTGTAGCCCTTCTTTTCGGCGTAATGGAAGTAGCCGTGGTAGCCGGGCGGGCTGAGCATCTCCTGGGACAGGTCGGGAGCCTGGGCCTTGAGTTCCTGAAGGCAGACCACGTCGGCCGCTTGCCCGGCGAGCCAGTGGTAGAAGCCCTTGCTGGCGGCGGAGCGGATGCCGTTGAGGTTGGCTGTGACGATGCGGAGCATGGGAATGGGCCTGGGCGGAAAGGCGTGAACAGTACCAGCGATCTTCATCGGCGAGGCGATCAACCCGCCACACCGTGGGCGAGTCGCTTGTCCTCGCCATCGAGGTCGATCCTGAACTGACCCGGCGCGGGCCAGGATGGCGGTGCCACGAGGGCGCTGGCCTCGTTATGCTGCATTGCAGTAATCTCGCGTCTGCCGCTTTCCCAGTTCGACCCATGACCTCCATCCTGCTCTACGACACCACCCTGCGCGACGGCTCCCAACGCGAGGACATCTCTCTCTCCGTCGAGGACAAGCTGACCATCGCCCACCGCCTGGCGGCCTTCGGCATGCACTACATCGAATGCG
>CAIXFP010000034.1 GCA_903918705.1 uncultured Pseudomonadota bacterium | reverse complement strand
GGTGGCAGGGGGCGAAAAAAGATGCGGGATTCTATATCAACCCGTCGCCGGGTTTCAATAAAATTGCCGCCCTGTTTTCAATTGGCCCTCCCATGCTCGTTCTCGGCGTCGAATCCTCCTGCGATGAAACCGGTTTGGCGCTGTTCGACACGGAACTTGGCCTGCTGGCCCACGCCGTGCACACCCAGATCGCCATGCACGCCGAGTACGGCGGTGTGGTGCCGGAACTGGCCTCCCGCGACCACATCCGCCGGGTGATCCCGCTGACGCGGCGAGTGCTGGCGGAGGCCGGCCTGACGCTGGCCGACCTGGACGCCATCGCCTACACCCAGGGGCCGGGCCTGGCCGGCGCCCTGCTGGTGGGCGGCGGTTTCGCCAATGCCCTGGCGCTGGCGCTTGGGATACCGGCGGTGGGCATCCATCACCTGGAAGGCCATCTGCTCTCGCCCCTGCTGACCACGCCGCGACCCGAGTTCCCCTTCGTGGCCCTGCTGGTGTCCGGCGGCCATACTCAATTGATGCGGGTGGATGGCATCGGCCGCTACCAGTTGCTGGGCGAGACCGTGGACGACGCCGCCGGCGAGGCTTTCGACAAGACCGCGCAACTGCTGGGCCTCTCCTACCCCGGCGGACCGGCGTTATCGAAACTGGCGGAAGGCGGCGAGCCGTACCGCTACAAATTGCCGCGTCCCATGCTCACCTCCGGCGACCTGGATTTCAGCTTCTCCGGCTTGAAAACGGCGGTGCTGACTCTGGCGCGCAAGGAAGGCGAGGCGGCCCGGGCCCACATCGCCGCCGGCTTCCAGGCCGCCGCCGTGGACGTGCTGGCGGGCAAGAGCATCGCGGCGCTGCGTGAAACCGGCTTGCAGCGCCTGGTGGTGGCCGGCGGCGTCGGCGCCAACCGGGCGTTGCGCGCGCGCCTGGATGCGGAGGCGAAGCAGCGCGGCTTCGACGTGTTCTATCCGCCCCTGGAGTTATGTACCGACAACGGGGCCATGATCGCCTATGCCGGGGCGCTGCGCCTGGTGCACGGCGTGGCGGCCGACGGGCGGTTTACGGTGCGGCCGCGCTGGGATCTGGGTGAGTTGGCGGCACCCGGGTTGGGCTGACGCCAGGCGGCATCATCGAAGTTGGAAGCTTAATGCTCGTGCGTTTTGGGTTTCGTGCCTCAGCCCAACCCACGAAATTACGGCCTCAGGATTGGCTGCTCGATCAGACGTACGGCCTCGTGCGGGAACATCAGCGCCAGGGATAGCAGGGCAAGAATGGCCAACACCAGCAGCGTGGAGAAGATGCTGGAAGGACGCAACCAACCCCAGTAGCGGGCGGCCAGGAACACCAGATCCTTCTTGTGTTCTGTCATGCGCAGCCAGCCGCGCACCAGGGACACTAGCAGCCAGACGCCGTAGCCGCCCGACAGGGAAGCCAACACCACGCGGAACACGGTGAGCAGATCCCATTCCCGCACCCCCTTGTAGAACAGAGACACCGCACCCACCCCCAGGGCGGTGCCCGCGGCGAGGGCGATGTTGATGACCAGGCGGCGGCGCTCCCGCGCCAGATCCTGTTGCCGCTTGATGAAAAAGTCGTCGATCTCGGACTTCAGATATTCGGTGCGTTCCACCACCAGACCGGTGATCTCCCGCTTCATCACGACGATGCGCTGATCCAGCACATCGGAGAGTTGCAAGGCGGCGTAATCCACCAGTTCACGCACATCGTCCTTGGTGAACTGACGTTGGCTATGCAGTTCCTGGGAAATCTTGTCGAGTTTCTGATCGATGGCCTGGCTGGCGTTGTCCACC
>CAIXFP010000033.1 GCA_903918705.1 uncultured Pseudomonadota bacterium | reverse complement strand
GGGCAGTGGCTGGGCGCGGCCGTCCACTTCCACCTGGACTTCCTGGCCCAGGCGCAGGCCTTTGTAGATGTCCTCGGCGACGCTGGTCTGCACCTGTAGCCGCGCCGGGTTTTCCAGCAGCAATACCGGGTGGCCGGGGGCGGCGATGTCGCCTTCGCTGGCCAGCTTGCGCGTCACCACACCGTCGATGGGGGCGGTCACCGTGGCGTAGCGCATCTGGCCGCGGGCGGTACCGAGGCCGGACCTGGCCTGGGCGGCGCGGGAAGCGGCGATCTCGTAGTTGAGCTTCATCTTCTCGTACTGCTGGCGAGTCACCACGTCGTCCTTGTAGAGAGCGTCGAAGCGGTCATAGTCGGCCTTGGCGTCCTTCAACGCGGCTTCGGCCTGCTGCAAGCCGAGGCCCGCCTGCTCCACCGCGCCCTCGATGTCGAGGGGGTCGATGGTGAATAGATGCTGGCCCTTCTTCACCGCCTGGCCTTCCACCACGCTGAAGTTGCGCAGATAGCCCATCAGGCGCGAGGCCACCTGGACCGATTCCAGGGCGATGACGTTGCCGGGCGCGGCAGTGGTGGCGACGCTGGCCACCGGCCGCAGTACGCTGACCCGGGCCTGGATGACGTGTTGCGCGGCCGCGGCCGGCTTGCCTTTCTCCTCGCCGGAACAGGCGGCCAGGGCCAGGACAAGTAGCGTGACGAATGTGGTTTTGCCATAAGTGCGGGACATGGCGGCCTCCTTCAAAGCGTTTCGGCGGAGAGCACGCCGACGGCGCGCTTCAGTTCCGCCCGGTTGACGGCGAGTTCATAACGGGCGGCCACCAGGTCGGCGCCGGCGTGGTCGAGCTGGGCCTGGGCTGCGAGGACCTCCACCAGGGTGCCCATACCGTTTTCCAGGCGTTTCTTCACCAGGCGCTGGGCCTCCCGGGCCTGCTCCAGGTTGGCGACGCGGGCGGTCACCTTTTCCTCGGCTTCCAGGGCGCGCCGGCGCGCATCGGTAACCTGATAGCCGATGCCCTCCTCGGCCTGGCGCAGCCTCGCCACCAGTTCGGCGCGAGCGGCCGCCGCGCGGTCGATGCCGGCATTGGTCACGCCGCCGTCAAAGGCCGACCAGGACAGCACGCCAGCCACCGTGTAGGACGGGGCGGACAGGCCAATGCTCTTGTCGTTCCAGTCCTGGCGCAGCATGACGTTGAACTGCGGCAGCTTGCCTGCGCGGGCGGCGCCGACCTGGGCACCGGAGGCTTCCACCTGGTTGCGCAGGGCACGCAGGCCGGCGTTGCCGTCCCGCGCCTGCTGGCGCAGTGCGGCCTCGCTGCCGGCGAGGAGACTCGGGGTGACCGGCGCGCCAACGTCCAGGGGCTCGTCCAGGGACTGGCCCAGGAGCAAGGCCAACTGGTTTAACGCGGATTTTTCCGCATTGCGCGCCTCCAGCAGCTTGACCTTGACGTCTTCGAGGTTGACTCGGGCCGCCAGGAGATCGCTTTTCACCACCATGCCCTGTTTGTGCAATTTCTCGGTGATGCGCACATATTCCTCGGCGGCGGCGCGGCCCTCCTCGGCCACCTTGATGTAGGCGCGAGCGGTGTGGACGCCCTGGTAAGCCATCAGAATATTTTTCGTCAGTTGTTGCCGCGCCATCTCGTCGCCGGACTGGGCCGCCCGGACATAGGCCTTGGCGGTGTCGATATAGCTTTGCACCATGCCGCCGTTGTAGACCGGCACCTGTACCTCGATGCGGGAGTTAAAGTTGTCGACGGCATCGGGGTGATTGAGGTTTTGCGGGGCGACCCCCAGGGCCGTGGGACCGGTGAACTCACCCGCCCCGAAATCATTGAAGGTGGCATTGCGCTGCCCCAGCTTCATGCCAAAGGCATTGAGCGCATCGTTGCTGCGGGTGCCCGTCAGCGACAGGTTCAGGCGTGGCAACCTGTTGCCCTGGGCCTGGCGCAGGCCGGCTTCGGCCTGTTCGATCTGGGCGCGGCTGATGCCGAGGTCCGGGTTCTGCACCAGGGCGGTTGCGACGCACTGTCGGAATTCGAGATTTTCCGCGGCGGCGGTGGCCGTCAGGGTGACGGCGAGGGCGAAAACGACGAACAAACGCCGTCGCGGTACGAAGTTGATCATGACAACGCTCCTTGCTGGGACGCTGGCCCCACGGCCGGCAAGGCGCGCGGGGAATATTAGTGTCGACTAATATACATAATCAAATTTATTTATGCAACGATAAGCCTAGTTGTTGGCCTGGCGAGTGAAGGATGTTGCTATTTCGCGAAACCGCAAAATACGTCGCGCATCATGCCGATGAGTTGCAGGGTGCGGGTGTCGCCAACCCGGTAGTAGACGCGGTTGGCATCCTTGCGCGTGCGCAACACGCCTTTGTCACGCAGGATGGCCAGATGCTGGGAGATATTGCTTTGCGATGTACCGACACTTTCCACGATGTCCTGGACACTCACTTCCTTGTCACCGAGCACGCAAAGAATCTTGAGTCGCAAGGGGTGCGACATGGCCTTGAGGGCGCGGGACGCTTGTTCGATGTGCTCGTCCTTGTCGATGAGTTCGGTGGACTCGGTAATCATTGTGGGCTCCGTG
>CAIXFP010000032.1 GCA_903918705.1 uncultured Pseudomonadota bacterium | reverse complement strand
CCGGCGAAGTCAGGGGCCAGGTGGCATCCAGGCTGGCCTCGCCGGTCAGCACCAGGGTTCCCTCCGGGTCCGGGTACTGCTCCAGCATGTAGTCGAAGATGATCTGGTTCATCCGGTTCCACACATTCTTCACCGCCTCAGGCACCTGGGTGCGCCGCACCGGGCGGCCGAGGGGGTCGAGGATGGTCCGGGAGGTGTTGTAGATGATGGACGCGTCGAACTCGTTGCTGTGGCCCAGGGCCTTGCGATACAGCAGCAGTCCTTCCGGGTTGTGCAGCAAGCCGTTGTTGTGGGCCAGATCGTTGAGGTTCTCGGTGCTGTTAAAAAATTCGTTCGGCTTCATGCCCTCGGGAACATCAAGGGGGATCGGGCGAAACGGGGTGACGATTTCTCTGGGGCCGGACTGCATGGGATACCTCGAATAACTGGACGGGGACGTCCGCGATCATAGCCGCAGCGGCAAGGATTGGCGCCTGCCCGTGAGATTGGGCGCCTGGCAACGCCCGCGCCGACGGCCGCTAACTACCTGTAAAGATGGGCAATGGCTTACAATGCCGCCCCTCCCGCAATCACCCGTAACCGATGGCTGCCGAGATCGATTCTCGGGGGGGTCACCAAATCAACGTCACCTGTCATGGCCAAAACCGAAAAAAGCGCGATACCCAAGGATTTTGAAAGCGCCCTCCATGAACTTGAGACCCTGGTGGCTGACCTGGAATCCGGCCGCCTGCAACTGGAGGCGGCACTGACGGCGTACAAGCGGGGCAGCTTCCTGGCGGCCTGGTGCCAGAAAACCCTGGACGAGGCGGACCAGCAGGTGAAGGTGCTCGACGACGGCATGCTCAGGGATCTCCCCGGGGAGCCCGATGATGACTGATTTCGCCGCCTGGTCGCGCGCCATCCAGGCACGCACGGAACATTTTCTTTCCGGTTTGCTGCCCGTTGCGACCATCGCCCCGGAACAACTCCACGATGCCATGCGCTACGCGACCCTGGGCGGCGGCAAGCGGGTGCGGCCGATGCTGGCCCACGCCGCCGGCGCGGCGGTGGGCGCCGATCCGGCTCGGGTCGACTACGCCGCCGCGTCGGTGGAACTGATCCACGTCTATTCCCTGACCCACGACGATCTGCCGTGCATGGACGACGACGATCTGCGCCGCGGCAAACCCACCTGCCACGTCGCCTACGACGAAGCCACCGCTCTGCTGGTGGGCGACGCACTGCAAAGCCTGGCTTTCGAGGTGCTGGCGCATCCCGCCGCCGCCGGCGATACCAGCGTGCAGGTGGAGATGCTGCGCCTGCTGGCGCGCGCTTCCGGCTCCCGCGGCATGGCCGGCGGCCAGGCGGTGGACCTCGCCGCCACCGGCCACAGTCTGGATCTGGCGGAACTGGAATTCATGCACATCCACAAGACCGGCGCCCTGATCCAGGCGGCGGTGCTGCTCGGCGCCCTGGCCGGCGGGGCGCTGGATGGCGCCACCCGCGCCGGCCTGGAGCGCTACGCCCGCTGCATCGGCCTGGCTTTCCAGGTGATGGATGACGTGCTCGATGCCGAGACCGACACCGCCACCCTGGGCAAGACCGCCGGCAAGGACGCGGCCCAGGGCAAGGCCACCTATCTCACCCTGATGAACGTGAAAGAAGCGCGCGCCTACGCGCACGAACTGCTGGCCGACGCCCTCGCGGCCATCGCGCCGTTCGGCACCCTTGCCCAGCGTCTGGCGGACATCGCCCGCTTCATCGTCGAACGCAACTATTAAGCCCTCCATGCCCCAGCTCGAAAACATCGCCTCGCCCGCCGACCTCAAAGCGCTGAGCCGGGTCCAATTGAAGGAACTGGCTGACGAACTGCGTCAGTTCATCCTGAACAGCGTGTCCCAAAGCGGCGGCCATCTGGCTTCCAACCTGGGCGTGGTGGAACTCACCGTGGCCCTGCACAGCGTCTTCGAGACCCCGGAGGACCGCATCGTCTGGGACGTGGGCCACCAGACCTACGCCCACAAGATCCTCACCGGCCGCCGCGAACGCATGCATACCCTGCGCCAGACCGACGGCCTCTCCGGCTTCCCGAAGCGTGAGGAAAGCGAATACGACGCGTTCGTCGCCGGCCACTCCAGCACCTCCATCTCCGCCGCCCTTGGCATGGCCGTGGCCGCCCGCCTGAAGGGCGAGGAGCGGCGTGTGGTGGCGGTGATCGGCGACGGCGCCATGACCGCCGGCATGGCCTTCGAGGCGCTCAACAATGCCGGGGCCATGGACGCCAACCTGCTGGTGGTCCTCAACGACAACGACATGTCCATCAGCGCCAACGTCGGCGCCCTCAACAGCTATCTCACCAAGCTCCTCTCCGGCCGTTTCTACAACAAACTGCGCAGCAAGGGCGAGAAGCTGCTGGCCACCCTGCCGCCAGTGTACGAACTGGCGAAACGGGCGGAGGAACACATCAAGGGCATGGTCACGCCGGGTACCCTGTTCGAGGAATTCGGCTTCAATTACCTGGGCCCCATCGACGGCCATGACCTCGACGCCCTCATTCCCACCCTGCTCAACATCCGCGCCCTGAGAGGGCCCCAGTTCCTCCACGTGGTCACGCGCAAGGGCAAGGGGTATCGCCACGCAGAGGCCAATCCCTGTCTCTACCATGGCGTCGGCAAGTTCAATCCGGACGAGGGGATCGTCCCCAAGGCCGCAACGCGCCCCAGCTACACCGAGGTATTCGGCCAGTGGCTGTGCGACATGGCAGCAAGCGACGAACGCCTGGTGGGCATCACCCCCGCCATGTGCGAGGGTTCCGGCCTCACCGAATTCAGCAAGCGCTACCCGAAACGCTATTTCGACGTCGGCATCGCCGAGCAGCACGCCCTCACCTTCGCCGCGGGCCTCGCCTGCGAAGGCATCAAGCCGGTGGTGGCGATCTATTCCACCTTCCTGCAGCGGGCCTACGACCAGTTGATCCACGACGTCGCCCTGCAGAACCTGCCGGTGCTGTTGGCCATCGACCGGGCCGGCCTGGTGGGCGCCGACGGCCCCACCCACGCGGGTGCCTTCGACCTCTCGTTCCTGCGCTGCATACCCAACCTGCTCATCGCCACCCCGTCGGACGAGCACGAGTGCCGTTGCCTGCTCACCACCGCGTACCGACATGACGGCCCCAGCGCCGTGCGCTACCCGCGCGGCACCGGCCTCGACCTGCTCGAGAAGGCGGTCCCAGGCCAGTACTTCGTCGTCGGCATCGCCGAACAGCACGCCCTCACCTTCGCCGGCGGCCTCGCCTGCGAGGGCATGAAGCCGGTGGTGGCGATCTATTCCACCTTCCTGCAGCGGGCCTACGACCAGTT
>CAIXFP010000031.1 GCA_903918705.1 uncultured Pseudomonadota bacterium | reverse complement strand
CGGAACGGCAGGAAGTTCCACTTGGTGCCGGCGGCCTGGAGCACTTCCAGGGTGTCGATGCCCATGCGGTCGAAGATCAGGGCGAGTTCGTTCATCAGCGCGATGTTGAGGTCACGCTGGGTGTTCTCGATCACCTTGGCGGCTTCCGCCACCTGGATGGAGCTGGCGCGGTGCACGCCGGCGGTGATGACCGAGGCGTACAGCTCGGCCACGGCCGCCGCGGTGGGGCCGTCGTCGCCGGAGACGACCTTGACGATGCGGGTGATGGTGCGTTCCTTGTCGCCCGGGTTGACTCGTTCCGGCGAGTAGCCGACGTGGAAATCCTGCTTCCACTTCATGCCGGAATGCTGTTCCAGCAGGGGGATGCAGACTTCCTCGGTGGCACCGGGATAGACCGTGGATTCATAGACCACCGTCGCACCCTTCTTCATGTGCTTGCCGACGATGGTGGAGGAGCCCACCAGGGGCGAGAAGTCGGGGATGTGGGCGTCGTCCACCGGGGTGGGCACGGCGATGATGATGAAGTCGGCGCGGCCGATGGTGGTGGGGTCGGTGCTGACGGATAGCCGGGTCGCCGCCTTCAGGTCGTCCGTGCTGACCTCGCCGGTGGGGTCGCAATAGTTCTTGTAGTGGGCGATCTTGGCTTCCGAAAGGTCGTAGCCGATGGTTTCGAACTTCTTGCCGAATTCAACCGCAAGGGGCAGGCCCACGTAACCCAGGCCGACGACTGCTACGACGCTCATGACGACTCCTCAGGAAAGAAACATCAGGCATTCTAACGGCGATTGTGCATGGCATCATGCCGACCAGGAGGGCCTGCCCATGTCTAGTCGGAACTTTTCGCGCCTGCTGGCGTTTCTTTGTCTATTCCCGATGCCCGCCGCCCGGGCGGGGATCGTCGATCTCTTGCCCGGCATCAAGCCCTCGGTGGTTGGGGTGGGCACCCAGAGCCCCATCCGCAGTCCGCGCGCGCGCCTGGCCGGTACCGGTTTCGTGGTGGCCGACGGCCACTACGTGGTGACCAACGCCCATGTGCCGCCGCCGTACGTGGATATGGAACATGACGAAACCCTGGCCGTGATGCGGCGCGACCGCGATGGCGTGGAGGTGCGCCGCGCCGAGAAGGTGGTGAACGACCCGGACCATGATCTGGTGCTGCTGCGGATCGAGGGCGATCCCTGGCCGGCGCTGAAACTGGGCAATTCCGATCTGGCCCGGGAAGGGCAGCAGTTCTTTTTCACCGGCTATCCGATAGGCGCCGTGCTGGGACTCTATCCGGTGACCAACCGGGCCGGCCTGGCTGCGGTGGCGCCCATCTACAATCCGGTGCCCGCCGTGCACAACCTGACGCCGCGCCTGATCCACCAGGCGAGCAACCCGTTCCTGATGTTTCAACTCGACGCCACCGCCTATCCCGGCAACAGCGGCAGCCCCGTGTACGACCCGGAGAGCGGAGAAGTCATGGCGGTGATCAACTCCGTGTTCGTCAAAGGCAGCAGGGAAAGCGTGCTCAAGGATCCCAGCGGCATCAGCTATGCGATTCCGGTGAACTACGTGCGCGCGCTGTTGGAAAGGGCGGGCCTGGCCCCCTGAAACGCCATGTTTCCCTTGCCCCTGGTGGTGGAAACGCGGCCTTCGGCCTGGACCCGTCGGCTGCTGCTGGCCGCGCACATGGCCGTGTGCGCCGGGCTGTTCCTGGCTGACCTGCCGGCGCTGGCCCGTCTGGCGGGCTGTATCGCGGCGGCGGCGAGCCTGGGGTTCGCCTGGACCCGGCCCGGCGTCCCGCGCCTGCGCGGCAAACAGGATGGGCAGATGGAAATCTGGCGCGACGGCGCCTGGCGAGGGATCCGCTTGCGCCCCGACAGCGTGGCGCTGCCGGGCCTCATCGTGCTGCGCTGGCGTGACGGACTGTTTGGCCGCAGCCTGGTTCTTCCCGCCGATGCCCTGGACGACGACGATCACCGCCGCCTGCGCGCGTGGTTGCGCTGGAAGGCAAGGTTTCCGCGGGCGCCTCTCCAGTAGAATCCACTCATTTAGAAAGCTGGAGGTATCCCTTGTCTTCGCAACAGATCAGCCTGCTCTACTTCGGCCATCTCGTGGAAATGCTCGGCCGCGAGAGCGAATTCCTGTTCCTGCCCCTGACCGTGAAGGACATCCAGGGGTTGATGAACCATCTGGCGCGGCGCGGCGAGCATTGGCTCACCGTTTTCGGCAATCCTCCGCGCAACCTCAAGATCACGGTCAACAAGCAGTTCGCCGCAGCGGACACCCCGATCAAGGGCGGCGATGAGATTGCCTTCGTCGCCTTCAGCATGGCCTGAGCCCGTGCCCCCAGTCATGAAATCCGGCCTCGCGGCACCGCGCACCTTGCCTCTGGTGGCCTTGTTGCTGGGGGCCGCCAGCGTGTTCGGGTTCGCCCCCTTCGTCTGGTTTCCCCTGCCGATCCTGAGTCTTGCCCTGCTGTTCAGCGTGCTGCGCGATGTCCGGCCGCGCCAGGCCCTGGTTGCGGGCTGGGCCTACGGACTGGGCCTGCTTCTGGTGGGCGTGTCCTGGATCGATGTCAGCCTGGCGGAATATGGCGGCATGTCCCCGGTGCTGGCGGCGCTGGCCACCTTGCTGTTTTGCGCCGTCGTCGCCCTGTTCCCGGCCCTCGGGCTCTGGCTCGGCGCGCGTCTGGCCGGGCCGGGCTGGGTCCGCATGTCCCTCGCCCTGCCGGCGGGCTGGGCTCTGCTGGAATGGACGCGGGGCTGGATATTCACCGGTTTCCCCTGGCTCGCCCTGGGCTATTCGCAAGTGCCGCACAGCCCCCTGCTGGGCTATGCGCCTCTATTCGGCGTCTACGGTGTCGGCCTGCTCGCCGCCCTTAGCGCCGGTGCCCTGGCCACCCCCAGGCTGCGCGCCCTGGCGTCGCTCGCGGTGATCTGGCTGGGCGGCTGGGTACTCGGTGGAATCCACTGGACCGAGCCGACAGGCGAGCCGGTACGCGTCACCCTGGTGCAGGGCAACGTGGCCCAGGACATGAAGTTCCGCCCGGAAAAATTGCAGGACACCCTGCGTGACTATGCCGGCGCCGTGCTGGCGAGCAGCGCGCGCCTCATCGTCCTGCCGGAAACCGCCTTGCCGGTGTTGCGCTCGCGGCTGGGGCCGGACTACCTGGCCATGCTGGGCGACCACGCGCGCCGCAACCGGGGCGACGTGGTGCTGGGCATACCGGAAGACGATGCGGCCGGCCATTATTTCAACAGCGTGATCAGTGTCGGCGCATCGTCCCAGGGGCTATACCGCAAAGCCCACCTGGTGCCCTTCGGCGAGTTCCTGCCCCCGGGCTTCGCCTGGATCGTCCAGGAACTGGCGATTCCCATGTCGGATTTCTCCCCTGGCGATCCGGACCAGCCGCCCCTGGAAGCCGCCGGCCAGAAGCTTGCGGTGAACATTTGCTACGAGGATGCCTTCGGCGAGGAGCGCATCGCCGCCGCCCGTGATGCGACGCTCCTGGTCAACGTCAGCAACGACGCCTGGTTCGGCCATAGCCTGGCGGCCCGGCAGCATCTCCAGATCGGCGCCATGCGGTCGCTGGAAGTGGGCCGCTGGCAACTGCGCGCCAACAATACCGGCTACACCGCCATCATCGACGACCACGGTCGCGTGCGTAACCAGATACATTCCTTTATCCGCGGCAGCCTGGAGGACAAGGTGCAGGGCATGACCGGCATCACGCCCTATCAGCGCTGGGGCAATGCGCCGGTGCTGGCCGCGCTGGCCCTGCTGCTGGCCATGGCCTGGCGACTTGGGCGCCAGCCCGAGTAGGCGGCGACCGGAACCGCACGGTTATTCACTCACCACGCCCATTCATGACGACTCCCATCCGACTCACCCAGTTCTCCCACGGCGGCGGCTGCGGCTGCAAGATCGCCCCCAACGTGCTGGAAAAGATTCTCGCCGGCACCCCCTTCGCCTCCCATGTGGCGGCCGCCTTCCCGGACCTGCTGGTGGGCATCGAGCACGGCGACGATGCCGCGGTCTACAAGCTGAACGAGCGGCAGGCGGTGGTGGCCACCACCGATTTCTTCATGCCCATCGTCGACGACCCTTTCGACTTCGGCCGCATCGCCGCCACCAATGCCCTGTCCGACGTCTACGCCATGGGCGGGCGGCCCCTGTTCGCCCTGGCCATCG
>CAIXFP010000030.1 GCA_903918705.1 uncultured Pseudomonadota bacterium | reverse complement strand
GGTCAGCGCCGCGCTCTTCTTGCGCAGGCGGCCGACTTCCTCGGAAAGGTCCAGGGACGAGTCGCCCTGCACCTCGGAGAGCTCCTCGATCTTGGCTTCGAGCTCGGCGACAGGCTGTTCGAAGTCGAGAAAAGTGACTTTCATGGAATGGTTGACCTAATAGTAGGGCGGCCATTCTACTAAAACGAGCCGCCCGATTGACCGGCAGATGTGTCGGCGATCAGTGATGGTGGCCGTGGGCGCCGTGCACGTGACCGTGGGCCACTTCCTCGGGCAGGGCGGCGCGCACTTCTTCCACCCGGCAGGCCAGCTTGAGGCTCTGCCCGGCCAAGGGATGGTTGCCGTCCACCACCACCTGGCCTTCGGCCACGTCGGTCACGGTGTAGAGCATGACGTGCTCGCCATCCTCGCTGGCCCCTTCCATCTGCATACCGACGTGGACGTCCTGGGGGAAGAGATGGGCCGGTTCCACCCGCACCAGTTCGGCGTCGTACTCGCCGAAGGCATCGTCCGGCTCCAGCAGAACGTTCAGCTCGTCACCCGAGGATTTGCCTTCGAGCGATGCTTCCACCTTGGGGAAGATGCCGTCGTAGCCGCCGTGCAGGTAAACCGCGGGGGAATCCTGGGTCGCTTCTTCCAGCATTTCGCCGGACAGCGTGGTGAGTTGGTAGGTCAGGGTGACCACCGTATCCTTGCCGATCAACACTTCATAACTCCTTGACGAGATTGAGGACTGTCTCCGCGTGGCCCTTCGGAACGACGCCATGAAGGGCGTGGCGGATCACCCCCTCCGCGTCAATGATGAAAGTGGAGCGGTTCACGCCTTCGCGCTGCACGCCATCCACTTCGCGGGTAACCAGGACATCGTAGGCCTTGCAGGCGATGCCTTCCTTGTCGGCCAGGAGCCGCACGGTGATGCCGTGTTTGTCGCGGAAGGCGCCGTGGCGGATGCAATCGTCGCGGGAGACGCCGAGCACCACGCAACCGAGGCGGGCAAAGCGCTGCTCCAGGTCGCTGAACTCGATCGCTTCGGTGGTGCAGCCGGGCGTATCATCGCGCACGTAAAAAAACAGCACGAGGGGCTTGCCCCGGTAATCCGCCATCTTGGCGATGGTCATGTCCGCATCCGGCAATTCGAAGTCCGGTGCCAGTTCTCCAACACTCGTGCCTTCCTTCAGCATCGCGCACTCCTCGAAATAGGCCGAAAGGATTATATGGGTAAACCTCTTTCCCCCCTTGCCAAGCCGGTCGGCCCGTTTTCCATGGCCCGGTTTTCTCTGAAGTGTCTGCTTGGCGGCATCACTCCGGAAACCTTTCTGGCCGAATACTGGCAGAAAAAGCCCCTGTTGGTGCGACAGGCTTTGCCCGGGTTCGGAGACTGGCTGAACCGCACCAGCCTCTCGGATCTGGCCCGGCGCGACGACGCGGAAAGCCGCCTGGTGCGTTTCATCCGCGGCGAGTGCCTGCTCGACCGCGGCCCTTTCGAGGCGGAGGATCTCGCCGGCCTGCCGAAAAAAAACTGGAGCCTGCTGGTTTCCGGCGTCAATCATTTCCTGCCGGAGGGCGATGCGCTGCTGCACGCCTTCGACTTCATTCCGTTGGCCCGCCTCGACGACCTCATGGTCAGCTTCGCCCCCCCGGGCGGAGGCGTCGGCCCGCATTTCGATTCCTACGATGTCTTCCTGATTCAGGGACTGGGTCGCCGCCGCTGGGAGATCAGCGCCCAGGACGACCTGGAAGTCATGGACGGAGCGCCGCTGCGCATCCTCAAGCGCTTCACCCCGGAACAGTCCTGGGAGCTGGAACCCGGCGACCTGCTCTACCTGCCGCCGCAATACGCCCACAACGGCGTCGCCCTGAGCGACTGCATGACCTGGTCGGTGGGGTTCCGGGTGCCCACCGCCGAGGACATGGTGGGCAACTTCCTCAACTATCTGCAGGACAACCTGAAGCCCACCGGCCTCTACAGCGACCCCGACCTGAAACGACAGCGCCACCCCGCCGAGATTCCCGCCACCATGCTCGACCAGGTGGCGGCCATGCTCAAGGCGATCCGTTGGGACAAGGACATGGTGGCGGATTTCCTGGGCAACTACCTCTCCGAACCCAAATCCCACATCTTCTTCGACCCACCGGAGCGCCCGCTGAAAGCGGCGGCGTTCGCCAAGACGGTCGCGAAGCGGGGGGTGCGCCTGGACCCGCGCAGCCAACTCCTGTTTCGCGGCGCCATCTTCCATATGAATGGCGAGCGGTTGGCAGCCCTGCCGGAAACCCACGCCGCCCTGCAAAGCCTGGCCGACCACCGCAGCTTGCCACCCGGCCCGGTCGACACGGCGCTGCTGCCGATCCTGCATGAGTGGTACGTCGCCGGTTATCTGTTGCCGGGCATGAGAGGCTGATGGCGGTCGCTGCGGTCGGCCAGGAAGGTCTCTCCGGCCCACGGCCCTTTTTTTCCATTATTCCCTGGCGGTTTCTCGATTCTTTGCTAGAATCCGCGCGGTCGGTTGGGGCGCGTACGCAATCCAGCTGATCGAATCCTTGTTGATCAACTTGTTTATTAGGAATATCTCACATGAAATACGCACGCCTCTGACCCTGATTCTTGGTCCGCTTGATAAGCTGAGAAATAACTCCGTACCTGAATCCGAGATCAAAGGCCATCTGGATTTGATGCACAGAAATGCCAATCAATTACATCAGTTAATTAATCAGTTGCTGGATTTCAGGAAAATGGAATCGGGTAACCTAAAGCTTAACCTGAAGCGCGGCGACTTGGTCTCCTTCGTCGCCGGCACCGTAAGTTCATTTGTGAAATTTGCCGAAGAAAAGGAGATAGAACTAAAATTCAACGCGCTTAAGAAGGAAATCATCACCAATTTTGATGAGG
>CAIXFP010000029.1 GCA_903918705.1 uncultured Pseudomonadota bacterium | reverse complement strand
GCGCGGTTCGACCGGGCAGGTATTCGGCTGCCAGATCAAAGGGGAAGGAAACCACCCGCACCCCCTGTTCGCGCGAAGATTCGATGAGCTGGGCGGGATATTTGGTCTTGGACAGAATGATCCAGACCGCCGCCATAGCAGGAGTACCAGGACTGAGATGGAAGGCGAGTTGGTCGGCTTCCCCGTTACCTAAGCCGGAGAGCACCCCATCAGCCACCCGGTAGATTTCTTCGTAGTGGGTCGGGCTGCTGAGGCTAGTTTCATGCAGGTGAACGCGCACACCCACCGTAGCGCTCAGCCAGGACGCATAGGCTTTACTGATTTCCTGGGAGTGGTCGGAGATGAGGTGCAGCGCATCGAACGGTATCGCTTTCAGTGCGGATGCGATGGGGCCAAGCTCACCCGGCGTGCCAGACTGTGACGCACGTAGGTCGGTGTTGCCGAGCCAGCACACCAGTAGATTCATGAAAGCACAAATAATTTCTTGTTCATGAAATATATCTTATGCCAAGCGCATGGCTGCCGCTAAAGAAAATGGACTGGTGAGGGAGGGGAATCGGTTCGTGAAAGGTTTGGGAATGGCCGCGCAGTAACGTGGGTGAGACGGGCCGTGTCTTGATCGGCCGAAGCCGACGCTGGTCGCTGAACACACTCGCGCTGAGCTCGAAGTCGGCACGCGAGATGCCGGCGATACCAGGCGATACCGCGACGGCGCTCATCAACTCAGCCACGATTGCGGTGGCATCCTTGAACACACGCATCGGCGTCGGGCTGTCAGCAGCCCCCGGTAACCGGATCATCACGCAATCTCACCCAGCAGATCTTTGACCGCGCTGTCGGCCGACTCGGCCGCCTCCATGTCGGCCACCGCGTAAGCCTCGAACAGTGCGTTGCCACGGTCGAACAAGTCGACGAGGGTGTTCTGAAGCTCGGCCATGCTTTCGAACTCCGTCCCGAATGCCCCTTCCCGCCCGCGAACCACCCGTACCCTGCATAGCAGGGCCAGCAGTAGCTGAATGGCACCGATTCCCCGGTGGAGAAACCACAACCAGTGCGGCCATTCAGCGGCCAGGCGGCGGAAGAAAGCGCGCACTTCCGGGATTTCCGGCACTTCCCTTGGATCGTGGTCGTACCCGCTGACCTGGAAGAACAGCGATTCGCGGTAGAGCCGCATGTTCTCAGCGCTATCGGTCAGCACGTGGAGGCGTTCCAAGGCGCTGGCGATGTTGCCGGTCTCGATGTCCCGTCTCCTGATGTCGAGCACGATGATTGCCGGGTCAGTATTGTCCGCCAGGCCATCGGCATCGGTCAGGTGTAGTCGTGGACCGTAGTTCATGCGTAACAGTATTTGTCATCCAGGAGGTACAACGCTTACGGAATCTCCAACCTGCAGTCCTGCCCCTATGCGGCAGGCACAGTGACTGCTGGTCTGACCCCCAGACGCTTCGCTCGGCGTGCGAAGCGACGGTCGTCAAAGCTCATGAATTCCGTGCAATGGCTACTAGCCAGCAGGTGCAAGGCATCGGCGAAGTCCAGCCCCTCGGCATGCCAGACCAGTGCATCACTGATGCGCGACCATTCCTCGACGCTGACGTTGACCAATCCGAGCAGATGTTTGACGACCCGAACGAAATCCTTGGCGGCAAAGCCATAAAAAGCACGCAATACCCATTCGAGTTCGAGGATCACCGTTAGGGGCACGAACACCTTTGGGGACTCGCTCAGGATGCGGCGTGCGATCGGACGTTGCCTGGCGGCCTCGGGATCCTCTGGATCATCCACATAGAAACGCGCGAGGATGTTGGTATCAAGCGCGATCATCTTCGCGATCTCCTTCAGTTCCTCGCATGGCTGCGGCGACATCGAAATTGGCAAGCCGGCGAGCGCCCGGCCGCTTGCAAACCAGCATGCCGAAGCCGTCTTCGACATTGGTTTGCATAATCTGGCGCTTCACCTCGGCGTGGATGACATTCCCTTCCAGGCTGAAATCAAGTTGGCAGCCGGGGGTGATGCCCAGACGGCGACGGATTTCCACTGGAATGACGACCTGGCCTTTATCGGACACGGTGACAGTCAGCATGGTAGCCTCTTTCTCTTACATGGTAAGAATACTGTAGCACATCACCCCCGCAGCCAGCGCAACCTGTTCTCAGCCGATCTCCAACCAACGAAGGCCATTTGGCGCCTTCCGGTTCCACGCCAGGCCGTATGCGATGGGCATGGGGGGTGGCGCGAAGCAGGCAAATGGCAGTTGTCGCAGGTCACGTTTCCTCCGTGATTCGCTTGAGCCGCGAGGGTTGAATCTCGGTGGAAGCTCGCGGCTTCACCCCAAACCAGTTCCGGATGCCAAGCAGGCTGGTAGCAGTGAAGCCTATCTGCATGGCAACGAGGCCGGGCGCCTTCGTGAGCAGCCCAAAGGCGATCCACAGCGCGTTGGATACCAGAAAAGCGACAAATCCCCACCCGGAGAGGCGGTGGTTCAGCGCCAGCATGCAGGCGCCGGCAAGGCCAGAGGCGCATCCAGCCCATTCGAGAAAACTGGTGAGGCTCACTTGTCCCCCTCTTGTCCGGCTGCGCCCGTGCGTGCGTTTCGAATGCTGATGATCGCCTTCACCAAGTGACTTGCTTCGCGCCTGATGTCAGTGAGCGAAGTCTCCGTTTCCTCGACCTTGTCAGCTTCCCAGTCCCTCGCCAGGGCCTTCAGCTTCGACAGTGTGTAGCCGTAGGCGCCTTTCGGTTTCCCGATGTGTGTCCTGACCCACTGCCGGTTGCCCTTGGCCTTGGAACCGTACCACTTGATCCCACACCAATCGAGCCTGATCGAGTTGCCTTGCTTGGTGCAGCGGACTTGCAGGCTGCTCTTGTTCTCCCAGCCCGGTAGTCGACGTTCCATGTCGTAGACGTATTTCCAGTGTATCTCCACGATTTCCTTGGACCTGGCGTGCAATGCCTCAATGCGCCTTTCCAGGATTGCTATCGCTTCGTCGGGACTGCTTGATTCGGTTTCTCCATTACCCATCTGATTCGCTTCTCTTACTATTTAGCGATCCGAACCCGTTTCGCTCCTATGAAATACGGGACCATATCCGGCAATCGTGGCATAGGCGAATAATCAGGAGCGATTCGCCATCCATTCGCTCCTCCATGCTTAGAACCCTTCTATTCCCGCTCCAATCATTTGCTCCTGATAGGTGCATACAAGTATCGATTCGCTCCTATTAGTCGCCGCACCCACAGTATCGTGCAAAAGCACAGGCCAGATGCCGAATAACCAGGAGCGATTCGCCACAGGATTGCTCCTGACAAACATCCTCCGCATTCCATCGCATCACTCGGCGCGGCCCAGGCAATCAATCACGCGGAAGCCGCACCGCATAGCCACAAACAGATGCCGTATCGCTACTGGTGATTAGCGACATTACCAATCGAATCCGCCCACACGACGTAGAAATGCGCTCGTTCTGTGCGCTTTTTGTTGGCGATGCCGCACATCGTGTTTGATAAGTTCTCTAGCAGTGCGCTAGCGGTCATTTGAACTGATCTACCGGTACCCGAATTGGAATTTGTCCACTGGTAGTTCACTGGCGGTTTACTCCACCATCGTCCACGGCGTCAAAACATGGATCGAATTTGAAATTGTTTT